>CADEEN010000184.1 GCA_902826345.1 uncultured Burkholderiales bacterium
ACGTGATCTCGCCGCAGTACATCGGCGACCTGATCTCCTGGGGCGCGATCGGCGCGCGCACCACCGAGAGCCAGGTGCACCGCGAGCTGGCCTCGGGCCTGTCGGCGCCGGTCGGCTTCAAGAACGGCACCGACGGCAACCTGAAGATCGCCATCGATGCCATCCAGGCGGCGAGCCAGCCGCACCACTTCCTGTCGGTGCACAAGAACGGCCAGGTGGCGATCGTCGAGACGCGCGGCAACAAGGATTGCCACGTCATCCTGCGCGGCGGCAAGGCGCCGAACTACGACGCCGCCGGCGTGGCCGCGGCCTGCGCCGAGATCGAAGCCGCGCAGCTACCGTGCCGGCTGATGATCGACACCAGCCACGCCAACAGCGCCAAGCAGTACCAGCGCCAGAGCGACGTGGCGCGCGATGTCAGCGCGCAACTGGCGGCCGGCAGCCGCTGCATCTTCGGCGTAATGGTTGAAAGCCACCTCGAAGCCGGCGCACAAAAATTCACCCCCGGCGAGGACGACCCATCGCAGCTCACCTACGGCCAGAGCATCACCGACGGCTGCTTGGGTTGGAGCGACTCGATGACCGTGCTGGAACAACTCAGCGGCGCGGTGCGTGAGCGAAGAAAGAGAAAGTAAGTGAGCGCATGCGACATTGAGAAAGCAGACAGGCTCATAACGTAAACCGGGCAACGCCCAGAAAAGAGGCTGGCCGGCGCCGGCTTCGGCGGCTGCAATGGGCCCTCCTGCAACCCATGGAGAACCGACCATGACGAAGACAACACTGCGCTCTGCCACTCTCGTTGCCGCGGTGGCCGCGGCCCTGCCCCTTGGCGCTTTGGCGCAACAAGCCCAACCCGGTCAGCCGGCGCAGCCTGCGACCTCGACGCCCGAAGTGGCCTTCATGCGCGCCGACGCCAACAGCGACGGCAAGCTGAGCAAGGCCGAAGCGGCCAAGATGCCTGCGCTGGCAGCCAAGTTCGAAACCCTCGACAAGGACAAGGACGGCATGTTGTCGATGGGCGAGTACATGACCGCGTTCGACGCGCCAGCGCCGAAACAGTAGCGCGCGAGCATCAGTCCCGGCCCCACGCGGACGAAGGCTGCGGCGCGAAACTGACGCGCCGCAGCTCCTCGACGCGCTCGCCGGGCCAGCCGGCCCAGCGCATGCGGCCCTCGACGAGTTCGTAGCCGAGCAGCGCGAAGACACGCTCGCCGAGGAAGATCGGCCGCGCGTTGCCGTACCAGTCGACGCAACTGGCTTGGCATTGATCGTCTCGCGCGCCTGCGGTCGGCGCTGATTTCAGCTCGCCCACCGCCGTCAGGCTCAAGGCGCGGCTGCGCACGAAGAGCACCGACGCCGACTCGCTGCGGTGGCCACGTTTGGCGCCGCTGGCGCCGATCACCGGCAGACCGATCACGCCTTGATCCTGCGCCGTCGCGCGATAGAAGAAGCCGTGCGTGCGCGTTTCACCCTGCGCGGCGTCGCGCTGCACATGGCTGCCCACCACGCGAGCGTCTTCGACCGACGACAAGCGCAGACTCGTGAAGTGCAGATCGCGCCCGGCGTTGCCGACGAGCACCGCATCGCGACCCAGCGCCTCGATGCGCTCCACGCCGTGCGCCAGCGTCAGCGTCTGCGTTTCGCCGCGCGCCGCGAATCGCAGCGCCACCGCATGCTCGCCTGCGCCGCCGGCTGGTGCGCCGTAGAGCAGCCAGTCGCCGACGAAGCGGTTGTGCAGCGCGCCGCCATGCAGTGACGGCAGCGGCCGGTAGGCGCTGCGCGGCGCGCTCTCGGCGCCGTCGCCGAAGCCCGACAGCGGCACGCGCAGCAACGCGAGCTCACCCGCACCGCGCTCGGCATTCCACATCCCGTCGCCGCGCGCGTTGGCGCGCAGCAGCACGTTGAGGTGGCCGCTGTCGTCTTCGACGAACGAGAGCTGGTCGATCGGCGCGCCGGTGGTCTTGAGCATCGAGGGCGCCGCGCCGTCGAGCGGCAAGCGCCAGACCGCGCTGCGCGGCATCGCATTGGCGGCGCGGCGTTGCCACTCGGTCGTCCACACGTAGACGCTGCCGGCCGAGACGTAGAACACCCGCCCCGGCGGCGCCAGCACGGCGCTCGATTCGCAGCGCATCTGCTCGGCGCGCGCCAGGTCGCACGAGGTCACGGTGTGCAGCGCCGCGCCGCCCTTCATCGGGTCGATCTCGTCGTCGCTGCGGTAGATGCGCGTGGCCGGCAGGATGCGTTGCCAGTTGTCCGGCGTGGCCGCGTTCCAGCGCCGCCACTGCGGCATGAAGTGCTCGGGTTGCGCTGCCCAGGCATTGATCTGCGTCGGCGTGTAGAAGACCAGCTTGTTGCCGATCAGGCGGCTGGCGTAGTTGCGCGACGAGTAGTAGTCGTGGCTCTTCAGGTGGTGCGTGGCCTGGTAGGCCAGCGAGCCGTCTTCGCCGAGTTCGAACAGGCCGATCTCGGTGCCGCCGCGGGCGTAGCTGTAGCCGACGACGACGACGGTGCGCTCGTGGACCAGCAACTCGTCGTACCAGGCGCCTTGCGGTTCGCTGCCCGGCGCGTAGGCGTTGTGCAGCGCGATCGGCTGCAATCGATCGCCCCCCACGCGCACGGTGAACAGCCGGCCGCGGCGCAGGATCACCAGGTGATCGCCGACCCGCTTGACGATGCCGCCCTCGTCGACGCCGGCCGTCTGCACGTTGGTGATCGACTCGGCGGCTTGGCCGGCCGCGCTGCTGTCGGCGGCGGCCTTGGCCATGGCTTGCGGCGCCGCCGGCGCGGCGTTCATCGACAGACCGGCCAGACTCTCCTGACGCCGCCGCTCGCCCACCGCACGCGCCGACTCGCGCCAGCGCGCCAGCAACTCATCGAACTCGCGCTCGCCGGCAAAGGGTTTGAGCGTGGCTTGGGGTTGGCTCGAAGCGCCGGCGGTGCCGACGACGCAGGCCAGAATGAGGCAGAGGACAAGGCGCATGGCGCAACTCCATCGGTGGCAGATGGAGCCTGATACGCGCGCGCGGCCCGGCTGGGGTCAATCGCCCTGCTGTTGCTGCTTCAGCCTCTCGGACTTCCAGTACACGTCGTCGCCGCCCAGCCCGTCGAGGTTGGCGCGGTTGAGCACACGCGCCAGCACGAACATCAAATCGGACAGGCGATTGAGGTACTGGCGCGGCGCCTCGTTGACGGCTTCCGTGGCCGTCAGCGCCACCACCGCTCGCTCGGCGCGGCGGGCGACCGTGCGGCTGACATGCGCCAGCGCCGCGCTGCGCGTGCCCGCCGGCAGGATGAACTCGGCCAGCCGCGGCAACGCGGCGTTGTAGTGCGCCAGTGCTTCGTCCAGGCGCACCACCGCATCGGCTTTGAGCAACTCGAAGCCGGGGATCGACAGCTCGCCGCCGAGGTTGAACAGCTCGTGCTGGATCACCACCAGCAGCTCGCGCACGTCGTCGGGCAGCGGCTCGGCGAGCAGCACGCCGAGAGACGAATTCAGCTCGTCGACATCGCCCATCGCCTGCACGCGCAGCGCGTCCTTGCGCGTGCGCGTGCCGTCGCCCAGGCCGGTGGTGCCGTCGTCGCCGGTGCGGGTGGCGATCTGCGTCAGTCGGTTGCTCATGCCCCGATTGAACCACCAGTGGCTGCGCTGCACTACGATCGCACGACGCTTTCAGGAGACGCCCCCATGAACGCCCCTTCGGACCTGCCGCGCACGCTGCCCCCGCCGATGCTCGACAGATTGCGCCAACGCTTCGGCGAGCGCTGCTCGACAGCCGCCGCGGTGCGCGAGCAGCATGGGCGCGGCGAGTCGGTGTACGACGCGCGCCCGCCCGAGGCGGTGGTGTTCTGCGAGTCGACCGACGAGGTGGCCGCGGTGGTGCGCGAGGCCGCCGCGCATGCGGTGCCGGTGATCCCGTTCGGCGTCGGCTCGTCGCTCGAAGGCCACCTGCTGGCGGTGCAGGGCGGCGTGTCGATCGACCTGTCGCGCATGAACCGCATCGTCCGGGTCAACGCCGAAGACCTGACGGTCACCGTCGAAGCCGGCGTGACGCGCGAGCAGTTGAACCGCGAGATCAAGGACACGGGGCTGTTCTTCCCCATCGACCCCGGCGCCAACGCCTCGCTCGGCGGCATGGCCGCGACGCGCGCCAGCGGCACGAACGCGGTGCGCTACGGCACGATGAAGGACAACGTGCTCGGCCTGACGGTGGTCACCGCCGACGGCGAGGTCATCCGCACCGGCACGCGCGCCCGGAAGTCGTCGGCCGGCTACGACCTGACGCGGCTGTTCGTCGGCAGCGAGGGCACGCTCGGCGTGATGACCGAGGTGACGCTGAAGCTCTACCCGCTGCCCGAGGCGGTGAGCGCGGCGGTGTGCTTCTTTCCGACGATCGACGCTGCGGTGCGGACGACGATCGAGATCATCCAGCTCGGCGTGCCGATCGCGCGCTGCGAACTGCTCGACGCCAACGCGATCCGGGCGGTCAACCGCCACTCGCAGCTGGGCCTGCGCGAAGCGCCGATGCTGCTGATGGAGTTCCATGGCAGCGAGGCTGGCGTGGCCGAGCAGGCCGAGACGGTGCAATCACTGGCCAAGGAGCACGGCGGCGCCGATTTCGAATGGGCACGCACGCCGGAAGCGCGCACGCGGCTGTGGAAGGCGCGCCACGAGTCCTACTTCGCCGCGCTGCAGATGCGCCCCGGCTGCCGCTGCCAGAGCAGCGACACCTGCGTGCCGATCTCGCGCCTGGCCGAGGCGATCGACGAGAGCGTCGCCGACGCCGAGGCCTCGCGCATCCCGTACTGGATCGTCGGCCATGTCGGCGACGGCAACTTCCACCTCTCGTACCTGATGGACCCGAGCGATGCCGCCGAGTGCGCGCAGGTCGAAGCGCTGAACGTGCAGATGGTGCAGCGCGCGCTGCGCCTGGAAGGCACCTGCACGGGAGAGCACGGCATCGGCCTGCACAAGATGCCCTACCTGCTCGACGAGGCCGGGCCGGGCGCGGTGGCGATGATGCGCAACATCAAGCGCGCGCTCGACCCGCACAACATCATGAATCCGGGGAAGATCTTCGCGCTCTGATCCGGGCGCCGAGGCATGACGATGAGGAGCACAACGATGAATTCAGCAATGCGCGGCCTGGGACTGTGCGTCCTGACGCTGGTGATGACGGCCTGCGGTGGCGGCGGCGGCGGCGGCGGCGGCGGCGGCGGTGACGACGAGGCCGGCGTGCAGGTGCCGCAAGGCGTGCGCGTCGGCAGCGCCTCGGCGACGTCGAACATCAACGAGAGCAACGTCGCCAGCTTCGCCGGCCCGCTGGCGCGCGCCGTGATGGGCGCGGGTGACCCGGGCGTGCCCGGTCTGTCGAGCGGGCGGGACGCGCCGCAGGCGCGCAATCCGGCCGATGCGCGTTTGGTTGTGCAAAGTCAGCGCTGGCTGCGGCTCGTGCTGCCCGCCCTGTCTTCGCGCGAGCAGCCGCTGGCGACGACGACACGTCCGCTGCGCTGCCCGTTCGGCGGCGCGCTGACGATCACGCTCGACGACGGCGACAACAACGCCAGGCTGAGCGCCGGCGACCGCGTGTCGATCGTCGCCGTGGCCTGCGTCTCCGAGTTCGGCCAGCCGGCGAGCAGCGGCGCGTTCAGCCTGCGGGTCAACGCGGCCGAACTCGACGGCGACGATGACCCGACGGCGCTCGACGTGACGATCACCTTCGCCGGCTTCGAGGAAGAAGGCTTCGGCACGTTGTCGGGCTCGGTGCGCCTGTGGTTCAAAGACGATGCGTCCGGCGGCCAGCGCCTGCGCCTGAGCTACAGCGCGACCGTCGTCAGCGAAAACGGCGACAGCCTGGCATACGACTTCGACATCACCGGCGATTCCGCCGACAGCGGCGGCAACTTCGACTTGAACGGCAGCTTCGTCATCGACGGCGACAGCTACGCGATGACGAGCACGACCTTCCGCTTCAACGCCGGCTCGCACCCGGCCGAAGGCTCGGTGACGCTGAAAGATTTCCTCGGCAACACGGTGACGCTGCGCGCACGCGGCGACACCTTCGATCTGGAGTTCCGGCCGTTCGGCGCGCCGTTCCCGCTGATCATTCCGGGCTTTCTGTGGGACGCTTTTCGTCTGCCGGGTTGAGCCCGGCGGCCAGGGTGCCGACGAGCGCCCCGCGCGACGGCTCTGTGCTGTTGCTGGCGGTGGCGGCGCCGCCCTCGGCCCGCTCGGCGTCGTCGGGCAGCACAGCGTGCAGCCCCAGTGCCAGCAGGCCGGCGCCGATCAGGCGGCCGAGATTCGAGATGTTCATCGAGCGGTTCCCAACGAGACGGAGGCATTTGCAGCCGATCGGCACGCCGCAGCCGCGTGCGCAGTGTCGATTCGAGCGTCACTCTAGGACGGCGGCGGTGCCGCTGTCGCCAGCGCGGGTGCGGGGTTCTCCCTTGGCTGCGGGGGTCATCGGTCGGCGGGCCGCGTACGCTTCGATACGTCGCTGACGCTTTTTGCCGTTTCAATGCAGGCATGAAGATGAACAACACAAGCCGGCTGGCCGGCCTGATGCTGTTGGCTGCGCTGCTCGCCGGCTGCGGCAGCAAGACCTGGCGCAGCGCGCCGAAGACCCAGATCGCCCTGTCGGAGCCCGGCGGCTCGGGGCTGGCGAACTGCTCGTCGCCGCTCGGCGTGGCCACCGTGACCGAGGCCGACACCAACGCGCAGGCGCTCAGCTCCGCCGGGCTGCCGCGCTCGATGGCGCCGCTGATGCGTCAGGTGCTGCTGCAGTCGCGCTGCTTCACTGTCGTCGAGCGCGGCGCGGCGTTCGCCGCGCTCGAAAACGAGATCCGCATCCGCGAACAGCAGGGTCAGGACCGTGGGACGCAGCTCGCGGCGATGAAGGCCGCCGACGTCGTCGTGCGCTCGGAGATCGTCTTCGTCGAGCAGACCGGTGGCGCCAAGGGCGGCATCGGCGCCGTGCTGCCGAACTGGATCGGCGGCTTCGGCGGCGAAATCCGCCAGCGCGAAGCGATGATCGTCATGACCGCGGTGGACACGCGCACCAGCGAGATCCTGGCGTCGTCGTTCGGCCGCGGCGCCGAATCGTCGGCCGGCCTGGGCAGCCTGTTGCTGGCCGGCGGCGTGCTGGCCATCGACGGCGGCTGGCTCGATTCGCCGCAGGCCAAGCCGGTGGCGACGGCGCTGGTCGATGCCTGGAACCAGTTGCTGCCGCGGCTGGCAGCAGCCAAGGACGTGCCGGTGGCGAAGTAGCGGGCGGCCGTCGCGCGCGTTACGGGTTCTCGGCGGCAGGCTCCACCGCCCAACGCTGTGTCACGTCGCCATCGCCATCGACGGATTCGAGGTGCACCGGAAAGCCCCACAGCCGCGCCACGTGGCGCAGCACCTCGCGCGCCGAATCGTCGAGCGGGCGGCTGTTGTGCTGCGTGTGGCGCAGCGTCAAGGCACGGTCGCCGCGCACGTTGACGTTCCAGACCTGGATGTTCGGCTCACGCGAGCCGAGGTCGTACTGGCGTGAGAGCGCTTCGCGCACGCGCTTGTAGCCGGCGTCATCGTGGATCGCGCTGACTTCGAGCTCGTCGTCGTTCTCATCGTCGGTGATCGAAAACAGTCGCAGCTCGCGCATCAGCTTCGGGCTCAGGTACTGGCCGACGAAGCTCTCGTCCTTGAAGTTGCGCATCGCGTGGTCGAGCACTTCGAGCCAGGGTTTGCCGGCGATGTCGGGGAACCACTCACGGTCTTCGGCCGTCGGAGCGTCGCAGATGCGCTTGATGTCGGTGTACATCGCAAAGCCGAGCGCGTACGGGTTGATGCCCGAGTAACCGCGCTGGCCGACCTGCGGCTGGTAGACGACATTGGTGTGCGCGGTCAGCCACTCGATCATCACGCCGTCGGTCAGGTGGCCGTCGTCGTACATCGTGTTGAGCAGCTTGTGGTGCCAGAAGGTGGCCCAGCCTTCGTTCATCACCTGCGTCTGGCGCTGCGGGTAGAAGTACTGCGCCACCTTGCGCACGATGCGCACGATCTCGCGCTGCCAGGG
>CADEEN010000185.1:0-1872 GCA_902826345.1 uncultured Burkholderiales bacterium
CCCCTATCGTTCGTCGCCGTCGGCGCTCACGCGCAATCGTGGCCGAGCAAGCCGATCACCATCGTCGTGCCCTTCCCGCCCGGCGGCACCACCGACGTGCTGGCGCGTGCGCTGGCCGAGAAGTTGACGGCCTCACTCGGCCAGACGGTGATCGTCGAGAGCAAACCGGGAGCCGGCGCGACGCTCGGCGCCGACTACGTTGCCAAGAGCAAGGCCGACGGCTACACACTGCTGATGGGCGCGGTGCACCACACGATCGCGCCGGCGGTGTTCAAGAAGCTGCCGTACGACTTGCAGAAAGATTTCGCAACGATCACCACCGTGGCCCTGGTGCCGAACGTGCTGACTGTGAGTGCGACGAACCCAGCGAAGAACGTTGCCGAACTCATCGCGCAAGCGAAGGCGCAACCGGGCAAGCTCAACTACGGCAGCAACGGCAACGGCACCGCGCAGCACCTGATGGGCACGCAGTTCGAGCTCGTCAACGGCATCGAGATCACGCACATCCCGTACAAGGGCAGCGGCCCGCTGGTGACCGACCTGATCGGCGGTCAGGTGACGATGTCGTTCGACACCGCAACCCCCGTGCTGCCGCACATCAAGGCCGGCAAGCTGCGCGCCCTTGCGGTGACGACGGGCAAGCGCTCTTCCGCCTTTCCCGATGTGCCGACGCTCGCCGAAGCCGGCGTCAAGGGCATCGACACCGGCACCTGGTTCGGCCTGCTTGCACCGGCTGCGACGCCGAAGGAGCTCATCGTGCGGCTGCATGCCGAGACGGTGAAGGTGCTTGCCGCGCCCGAGCTCAAGAAGCGCCTGGAAGAGATCGGCGCCGAGCCGGTGGGCAACACGCCCGAGCAGATGGCACAGCAGATCCGCGACGACAGCGAGAAGTTCGCCCGCATCGTCAAGGACGCGAAGGTGGTGATCGAATAGACCGAGTAAGCGCGACGCGCTACTTCTTCTCGCCCAGCCCCAGGCGTTTGGCCGTCTCGCCGTAGACCTTCGCGCGCTCGGCCATGTACGACTCCATCTGATCGACCGGCACGTTGATCAGCTCGAAGCCGCTCTTGGCCGCCAACTCCTTCATCTCCGGCTCGGCGTTGAGAGCGGCGAACAGATCCGACAGTTGCCGCCGCTTGGCCATCGGCGTATCGCGCGGCACGCCGATGCCGCGGAAAGCGCCGTCGGCCCAATCGACGCCGAGTTCCTTGAAGGTCGGCGTGTCGGGCAGCAGCGGGTGGCGCTGCGGCATCGCCACCGCCAGCGCGCGCACGCGCTGCTTGTTGTTGATGGCGAACACGGTGTAGGTCATCGCGCCGTCGATCTGCGCGCCGATCACGGCGTTGGCGAGGTCGCCCGTGCCCTTGTACGGCACGTAGGTGGTCTTGATGCCGAAGCCGCCGTTCAGGCGCTCGTGGGCGACGTGGTTGGCGGAGTTGAGCGCCGAGCCGCCGAGGTTGTACTTGCCGGGGTCGGCCTTCGCGGCCTTGAGGAAATCGGCAAAGGTCTTGAAGGGGCTCGACTCGGGCACCACCAGCGCATCCGGCGTGAAGTGGTACCAGAACACCGGCACCAGGTCCGCGGTCTGGTACTGCACCTGGCCTTCGAGCGGATGCGCCATCGGCTCGATGCCGGCCGTGTCGGCCGCGCTGAGCTCGGCGACGAAATCGAGGATGCGCGACAGACTGTCGGCGTAGACCGACAGTTCCTGGTCGGTGATCGAGAGGCGCGCGAGGCGCGCAATGTTCTCGACGTCGCTGCGGCTGAGCGTCATCGTGACTCCGAAGCGGGAAAACGGCTGGAAACGCCGCGGCAGATGATACACATCGCCTTGTGGAATGTCCCTCCCGGGGCTATAGTCGCGCGAACTTT
>CADEEN010000185.1:1882-8049 GCA_902826345.1 uncultured Burkholderiales bacterium
GCCTTCGAGCGGCTGCAGCACCACGTGCGGCAGGTTGATGCCGTAGACGTTCAGGCCATCGGCCGGCAGCGTGTTGGCGCTGCTCCAGAGGATGGCGCCGCCGCCGCCGGCCTTGTACTGCACCACCATGTCGATGGCCGGGCACTTTTTCTTCAGTACCACCTGCTGGTGGCGCGCAGAGATGTCGCTCTCGCCGCCGGGCGGGAAGGCCTGCCAGTAGTTGAGGTTCTTGTCGGGGCACAGGTTGGCTTGCGCGGCGGCGGCGCCGGCGAGCGTTGCGAGTGCGATGGCAAACAGGGTTCTCTTCATGTCTTCCTCATCTTCGTTGTCATTGCGGCCACACCAATTCGAAGTATTCCAATATGAGAACTGCTTTTTCGCCCACCTGAAAACCCTGAGCCTCGGCGCGTTCGGCGAACTCCTGGCGATAGGCGACGAGCCACCAGGCCAGCGTGCGGTCGCCCTCGCCGCACTCGAAGGCGAACTCGTCGTCGATGTCGTTGAAGTAGCGGCGCTCGACATGCGTGATGCGCACGATGGCCTGCGGTGTGCCGCGGCCGTCGAGCACGACGATGTGCTCGCCCGGGCGCGGCAGATCGTCGCCTTCGGCTTCGAAGTCGCGCTCGAGCGTGGCGTGGGCGCGCTTGTCGCCGCTGGCGATCAGCGCGGCGAGCTCGTCGGCCACGGCGCGGCGGTGACCGAAGGCTGTGGCGGAGAAACCTTCGACCTGCACGCCGCACGAGCGCTGGTACTCGAGCCAGAACGTTTCTATCTGATCGCGTCGGCCCGCAAGCGGTGGGTGCAGGCTCATTCCTGCACGCGCAACGCCGCGCGCAACTCAGCCCCGATCTCCGGCTTGTCCGCAAACGGATCGGTCGGATTGCGCGGCAGCATGATGTCTTCCAGCCGCATCTGCACCGAGGCCAGTGCCTTCGGGTGGCTGTAGATGTAGAAGCGCTTCTTGCGCAGCGCGTCGAACACCATCGACGCGACCTGCGCTGCACTCACCTTGCCCGACCCGACGGCCTTGCCGGTCATGGCCTGTGCGATGCGCTGGCTCTTCGTCGGCTTCGCATCGGCCGCGCTCAACTCGCTCGGCCGGTTGCGGTGGCTCTGGTGGATGCCGGTGGGCACGAAGAAAGGGCACAGCACCGAGGCCGTTACTTGGTCGGTGACGAGCGCCAGATCCTGGTACAGCGTTTCGCTGAGGCTCACCACCGCATGCTTGCTGACGTTGTACACGCCCATGTTCGGCGGGTTCAGCAGCCCGGCCATCGACGCAGTGTTGACGATGTGGCCCTCGTAGTCGGCGTCGCCTTGCGCGGCGTCGAGCATCAACGGCGTGAACACACGCACGCCGTGCGCCACGCCCATGACGTTGACGCCGATGACCCACTCCCAATCCTGCGCACTGTGTTCCCAGATCAGGCCGCCGGCGCCGACACCGGCGTTGTTGAAGACGACATGCGGCGCGCCGAAACGGTCGAGCGTCGCCCGGCCCAGGCCTTCCACCGCCGCGGCCTTGGAGACATCGAGCCGGTACGGCAGCACCTGCGCGCCCAGCGCGCCGACCTCGGCGGCGGCCTGCTCCAAGGCGTCGGTCTGTACATCGGCCATGACGATGTTCATGCCCTCGCGCGCGGCCAGGCGCGCCGTCTCCAGGCCGAAGCCCGAAGCCGCGCCGGTGATGACCGCGGTGCGGCCGTTGAATGTCTTCATCGCAAACTCGTCGTGTGTCGTGTCAAACGGGCAAGGCGCGCTCGATGATCGCATCGAACGCCGTCGTCGAAGGCAGCAAGCCGAAGATATCGGCCGGCTGCTGCAGCCGTGCGTGGCAGAACGCAGCGAAGACGGCGTCGCTTGAATGGCGGCGCAGCAGCGCGGCTTGCACGAGCAGCGCCACGTCGTGCGCCAGCAGACGCGCGCCAGCTTCGTCGGTACCGCCGTCGAGGCGGCCGGTCAGCGTTGCGGCCAAGCGATCGAAGGCCGCGTGTTGGCCGCGCGCGGGCGCGAGTTCGGCATCGATCGCCGCGGCCACGTCGGCGCCGCGCAGCGCGCGCAGCAGATCGAGCGCCATGATGTTGCCCGCGCCTTCCCAGATCGAGTTGAGCGGCATCTCGCGGTAGATGCGCGCCATCACGCCCTGCCCGTCGGCTTCGACATAACCGTTGCCGCCGAGGCACTCCATCGCCTCCTGCGCCAGCATCGCGCCGCGCTTGCAGACCCAGAACTTGGCGATCGGTGTCAGCACGCGGCGCATGATGGTTTCGTGTTCGTTCTTGGCGCTCTCGGTGGCGTCGATCGACCGCGCCAGCCGCAACGCCAACGCCATTGCCGCTTCGCTCTCGATCGCCATGTCGGCGAGCACGTTCTTCATCAGCGGCTGCGCCGCCAGCGCCTTGCCGAAGGCTGTGCGCTGCCGCGTGTGGTGGATGGCGATCGACAGCGCGCCGCGCATCAGCCCGGCGGTGCCGAGCGCGCAATCGAGCCGCGTCAGCGCGCCCATCGACAGGATCTGCGGCACGCCGCGGCCTTCATCGCCGACGAGCCAACCGATCACGTCGCCACCAAACTCGACTTCGCTGCTGGCGTTGGCGTGGTTGCCGAGCTTGTCCTTCAGGCGCTGGATGAGGATCGGGTTGACGCTGCCGTCAGCTTTGAAGCGTGGCACGAAAAAGCACGACAAACCCGCGCTCGTTTGCGCGAGGACGAGAAACGCGTCGCACATCGGCGCCGAGAAGAACCACTTGTGGCCGGTGAGCCGGTAGGCGCGGCCCCAGGCGGTGTCGCTGTCGAACTCGGCGCGCGTCGTGTTCGTGCGCACGTCGGAGCCGCCTTGTTTTTCCGTCATGCCCATGCCCATCGTCAGCGCGCTCTTCTGGTCGAAAGGCGCGAAGCGCGGGTCGTAGGTGGTGGCGGCGAGCTTCGGGCACCAGGCTTGCGCAATCGCCGCGTTGCTGCGCAAGGCAGGCGTGACGGCGTAGCTCATCGACACGGGGCACAGCACCGAAGGTTCGAGCTCGGTGAAGAGCATGAACCCCGCCGCGCGTTCGACGTGCGACAGCGCGCCGGCCGACCACGGCGTGCCGTGCAGTCCGAAGCGCAGCGCCGTGCCGAGCAGCGCGTGATAGCTCGGATGGAAGTCGACCTGATCGATGCGCCGGCCCTGCACGTCGTGCGTGTGCAGTTGCGGCGTGTGCGTGTTGGCCAGCCGCGCATGCTCCTGCATCTCGGCGCTGCCGGCGAGCGCGCCGAGCGTGTGCAAGCGCGTCGTGTCGAGCGCGGGTGCGTGGCAGCGCAGCGCTTCACGCAGCGGCAGGTTGGCATCGAACAGATCGGCGCCAGCCCACGGTGCGGCTTGGTTCAGCACCTCGTGTGTGTTCATGTGGCGCTCCTCAACATCTGCACGTGAGGGATCGTGTCTTCGATGTAGTTCTCGCCGACACGTGCGAAGCCGAAGCCGTTGTAGAAACGTTCGAGGTGCGCCTGCGCGCTGATGCGCACCGCATGCCCGGGCCAATGCCGCTCGCAACCGGCCATGCCCTCGGCCATCAGCGCTCGGCCGCTGCCGTTGCCGCGCACCTCGGGTGCGGTGATGACGCGGCCGATCGACGGCTCGTCGTACTTGACGCCCGGGTCGACGACGCGCAGGTAACTCACGAGCGCGCCTTCGGCACCGCGGCCGAGCAGATGCCACGACTGCCGATCGACGCCGTCCGGATCGAGATACGGCCCCTGCTCCAGCACGAAGACGCGGCAGCGCAATTGCAGCGCGTCGTAGAGGTTGTCGACGCCGAGCTCGGCAAAGCGGTGCCATGACCACCGAGTCATCACGCTCACCCTTGGTCCTTGTGCTGCAAAGCCTTGGCGCTGCGGCCCTTGGTCGGCAGCTTGCGCAGGTACTTGAAGGTGCCGGTGGCATGCGCGCACAAGTGGTGGTCTTCGTCGAACACCGAGGCTTCGCAGAACGCCATCGTCGTGCTGCGGTGAAGCAGCACGCCCTTGGCCGTCAGCCTGCCTTCCGCCGGACGCATGAAGCTGGTCTTCATCTCGACGGTGACGACGCCCGGGCCGTGGTCAGGCTCTTTCGAGTTGGCGCTGCGCGCGGCATGCGCCATCGCTACGTCGAGCATCGTCATCAGCACACCACCGTGAGCCACTTCCCAAGAGTTCAGATGCGCCGCTTCGAGATCGACCTGCACTTCGGCATGACCGTTGTCGAAGCGGTGCAGCTCGAGGCCGAGCTCCTCGACGAAAGGAATATGCAGGGGGAACTTCATCGCTTGCTAGGCACCCTGGTGCACCGCCGACAACCCACCATCCACAGCAAGAATCTGCCCCGTGATGTGCTTGCCCGCGGCCGAGCAGAACAGCAGCGCCGCGCCTTTCAGATCGTCATCGTCACCGATGCGCCGCAGCGGCGACGACGCGGCGAGCTTGTCTTCGCCGTACGCCGCCAGCGTGCCCTTGGTCATCTTGCTCGGAAAGAAGCCCGGCGCCAGCGCGTTGACGTTGATGCCGAACGGCCCCCACTCGCCCGCCAGCTGGCGCGTGAAGTTGACCACCGCACCCTTGCTCGTCGCATAGGCGATGAACGACATTTCCAGCGAGCCGGCGAGGCCAGCCACCGACGCGATGTTGAGAATGCGCCCGCCCTTCCTCGGCAGCATGCTGGCCTTGCCGACCGCCTGCGCGAACAGGAACAGGCTGCGGATGTTCAGGTTCATCACCTTGTCCCAGGCTTCGAGTGGATGCTCGGCCATCGGCGCGCCCCACGTGGCGCCGGCGTTGTTGACCAGGATATCGATGGCGCCCAGGCGCTCCATCGCTTCGCCGACGACGCGCTTCACTTCGGCCGGCTCGCTGGCGTCCGCCGCGATCCAGCGCGTGTCGATGCCTTTGTCTTGCAGATGCGCCGTGGCCTCTTCGAGATCGCTCGCCTTGCGCGACGTGAGCAGGATGCGCGCGCCGGCCTCGCCGAGGCTCTCGGCGATCTGCAAGCCCAGGCCGCGCGAGCCGCCGGTGACGAGCGCGGTTTTGCCGCTGAGGCTGAAGAGTTGCTGAATCGGTGTGCTCATGATTTGCTTTCGTCTTTCATTCGCGACCTGATGAAGATCAACACGACCCCGACGACGGCCGACGCGATGCCGCCGCCGATCAACAGCTCACCCCATGGGCCTTGTTGCGGCGTCATGAACCAGCCGAGGCTCAGGCTCAGCAGGCCACCGTAGATCAAGACCCAGGTGAGCGCTTCGATGCGTCGTGCGGACATCTTCAGAACCACTCGGGCTTCATCTCGCGGCAGGTCGCATCGCGCGACGACACGACAGCCAGCCAGGCGCCGATCTTCGGCAACTCGTGGGCGAAGAAGTAGCGCATCGCGGCGCGTTGGCCTTGCGCCGTGTCATCGTCGCGCGCTGCCGTCACCAGCGCCACATCGAGCCAGATCCACGCCAGCACCACATGGCCGAAGGCTTGCAGGTATGGCGTCGCATTGGCCAGCGCTTCCTCCGCCACACCGGTGGCCCAGGCGGCCTTGGTGGCGGCACCGAGCGACTGCAGCGCCGCAGCGAGCGCGTTGGCCTGCGTGGCAAAGCCCTCGACATGCCCCGCGTGTTCGGCCGTGGCGCTGATGCGCGAGGCCAGCAGCCTCAAGCCGGCGCCGCCGTTCATCGTCACCTTGCGGCCGAGCAGGTCGAGCGCCTGGATGCCGTGCGTGCCCTCGTGGATCATGTTCAGGCGCTGGTCGCGCCAGTACTGCTCGACCGGAAAGTCGCGCGTATAGCCGTAGCCACCGTGAACCTGGATCGCCAGCGAGTTGCCCTCCAGGCACCATTCGCTCGGCCAGCTCTTGGCGATGGGGGTCAGCACCTCGAGCAGCAACGCGGCCTCACGTGCACGCGGCTCGTCACCGGTGTGCTGCTCATCGACGAGCCGCGCGCAATACAACTGCAACGCCAGCGCGCCTTCGGCATAGGCCTTTTGCGCCAGCAGCATGCGCTTGACGTCGGCGTGTTCGATGATCGGCACCTGCGGTTGCGACGCGTCCTTGCCGGCACCCATGATCGGTCGTCCTTGGGGTCTTTGCTTCGCATAGTCGAGCGCGGCTTCATAGCCGGCCATGCCGAGCATCGTCGCCGCCATGCCGATGCCGATGCGCGCCTCGT
>CADEEN010000186.1 GCA_902826345.1 uncultured Burkholderiales bacterium
CCTCGGTTGAGGTGACGAAGGACGTGCTGACGGTGGTCTTCAGCAGCACGCGCGACGGCGCCGACGCGCAGGCCGTGCAGTCGGCGCTGAAGCAGGCGTTGGATGCAGCGCTGGTCGAGGCGCGCAAGATCGCCAAGCCCGGCCAGGCCGAGGTGCAGACCGGCAACTTCTCGCTCTACCCGCGCTACGGTAGTCCGAAGGCGAGCGGCCAGCCGTCGATCATCGGTTGGCAGGGCACCGCCGAGTTGCAGGTGCAGGGCAAGGACGCGCCGGCCATCGCGCAACTCACCGGGCGCGTGACGACGATGAGCGTGGCGCGCGTCGGCTACACGCTGTCGAAGGAGGCGCGCGAGAAGGTCGAGGCCGACGTCAGCGCACGCGCCATCGCCGATTGGCGTGCCAAGGCACAGCAGATGAGCCAGCAGTTCGGCTACGGCGGCTACACCGTGCGCGAGGTCAACGTGACCACCAATGAGCCGGGCGGCGGGCCGGCGCCGGTGATGGCGCGCATGTCGATGGCCAAGGCGGCCGACGAGTCACTGCCGACGGAAGCCGGCAAGGGCGAAGTCACAGCGACGGTGAGTGGCTCCGCGCAGATGACGCGTTAACCGCCGCGCGAAGCGCAGGCGCGATCCGAGCGCACGCCGTGGATCTGGCTTTGCCAGGCCACTGGCGTGGCCCCCTTGAGGGGGAAGCGGCGAAGCCGCTCCGGGGGTGGGCCCATCACTGCGCCGCCCAACCACCGTCGACGTTGAACGCCGTACCGCGAATGTTGTCCGCAGCCGGCGTGCAAAGAAACACGGCCAACTCGCCCAGTTGCTCCGGCGTCGTGAACTGCAACGATGGCTGTTTCTCGGCCAGCAATCGGCGCTTGGCCTCTGCGTCGTCCACGCCCTCGGCGGCGGCACGCGCATCGACCTGCTTCTGCACCAGCGGCGTCAACACCCAGCCCGGGCAGATGGCATTGACGGTGATGCCCGTCGTCGCCGTTTCGAGCGCGATCGATTTGGTGAAGCCGACGATGCCGTGCTTGCTCGCCACGTACGCGCTCTTCTGCGCCGAAGCCACAAGGCCGTGCGTCGAGGCGACGTTGATGATGCGCCCCCAGCCGTTGGCCTTCATGCCCGGCAGCGCCAGGCGCGTGGTGTGGAAGGCCGAGGTCAGGTTGATGGCGATGATCGCGTCCCACTTCTCGGGCGGAAAGTCTTCCACCGCCGCCACGTGCTGGATACCGGCGTTGTTGACCAGGATGTCGAGGTGGCCGAGCGTTCGCTGCGCGTAGGCGACCATGTCGGCGATCTGCTCGGGCTTGCCCATGTCCGCGGGGTGGTAGCCGATCTCGGCATCGATGTCGCGGAACTCGGCCTTGGCTGCATCGACGTCGCCGAAGCCGTTGAGCACGACGTTGGCGCCATGCATCGCCAGCGACTTGGCGATGCCCAGACCGATGCCGCTCGTCGAGCCGGTGACGAGCGCTGTTTTTCCTGTGAGCATGATGGCCTTCCTCTCGTTGTTAGCATCGATTATCAAGACGGAGCCGATCAATGACCAACCAACCGCGCCTCAACCACGTGCAGTGTCTGGACAATCGCGGACTGCACCGCATGGCGTATTGGGAGTGGGGCAACGTTGCGAACCCGCGCGTCGTCGTCTGCGCACACGGCCTGACGCGGCAGGGCCGCGACTTCGACACGCTGGCGCGTGCGCTGTGCGACGACGTCCGCGTCGTCTGTCCCGACGTCGTCGGCCGCGGCCGTTCGGCCTGGCTTGCCGACCCGATGCACTACGGCGTGCCGCAGTACGTGGCCGACATGGTGACGCTGCTGGCGCGCTTGAACGCAGAACAAGTCGATTGGGTCGGCACGTCGATGGGCGGGCTCATCGGCCTCGGCGTGGCGGCATTGAAGGACTCGCCGCTGCGCCGCTTCGTCATCAACGATGTCGGCCCGACGATCGAGCCGGCCGCCATCGCGCGCATCGGCGGCTACGTCGGCCGCGTCGCGCAATGGGCCACACTCGACGAAGCCGCCGACGCGCTGTGGGAGATCTCGCAAGGCTTCGGCCCGCACACGCGCGAGCAATGGCTGGCGTTGACCGAGCCGCAGCTGCAGCGCGAGGGCGGCGCCTGGAAGCCGCGCTCCGACCCGGCCATCGCCGTGCCGTTCAAGGCCGTGACGCCGCAGATGGCGCAGGCCGGCGAAGCGCTGCTGTGGCAGGCCTGGGACTCGCTGCAACAGCCGACGTTGCTGCTGCGCGGCGGAGAGAGCGATCTGCTGTCGGCGGCCACGGCGCAGGCGATGACCGAGCGCGGCCCACGCGCGCGGCTCGTGCAGTTCGACGGCGTCGGCCACGCGCCGATGCTGGTGCAGCCTGAACAGGTGGCGGCGGTGCGCGACTTCTTGTTCGCGCCATGAAGACGCTGGCTGCGCTCGCGCGGCCGCAGGACGCCGCGCCGATCGTGGCGTTGGCCGACGACGCCGACAGCGACGGCCAGCTCGCGCTGACACGCGCGCGCGCCTTCGCCGAACCGTTGCTCGCAGACCATGCGCTCGACACCGGCGAGAACGCGCTGGCGCATGCCGACGGCGTGGCGCAGGTGCTGAGCTCCATCGGCGCTGCGCCGGCGATGCAGGCCGCCGCGTATCTCGTTTATGCAGCCGACTGGCTGCAACGGCCGGAAGAGGTCGTCAGCAAAGCCTTCGGCCCGTCGTACGCGAGCCTCGTCGAGTTGACGTGAAAGCTGGTGCAGATCCAGCGCGCCGCGCGCGGCGCCGCGGCCGTCGGCGGCGCGCAGGCGCAGGCCGAACAGACCGAGCGCGTGCGCAAGATGCTGCTCGCCTTCTCGCGTGACCTTCGCGTCGTGCTGCTGCGCCTGGCGTCGCGCTTGCAGACGTTGCGCTGGCATGCCGCGGCGCGCGTGCCGTGCCCGAGCGACGTGGCGCGCGAATCGCAGACCGTCTTCGCGCCGCTGGCCAACCGCCTGGGCATCTGGCAGATCAAGTGGGAGCTCGAAGACCTGGCGTTTCGTTTTCTGAAGCCCGACGACTACAAGCAGGTGGCCAAAGGCCTCGATGAAACGCGCGCCGGCCGCGAGGCCGCGGTCGAGGCTTTTCGCGCCACGCTCGCCGCCGACCTGCAGGCCCAGGGCTTGAAGGCCGAAGTGCAGGGCCGCCCGAAGCACCTCTACAGCATCTGGAAAAAGATGCAGGGCAAACAACTCGCGCTCGGCCAGGTGATGGACCTGGCGGCGCTGCGCGTCGTCGTTGCCGACGTCGATGCCTGTTATGCCGTGCTGGCGCGCGTGCACCAGCGCTGGCCGGCGCTCGACAGCGAGTACGACGACTACATCGCCAGGCCGAAACCGAACGGCTACCAGTCGCTGCACACCGTGATCCGCAACGACGAGGGCCGCGCTGTCGAGATCCAGATCCGCACGCGGGCGATGCACGAGCACGCCGAGTTCGGCGTCGCCGCGCACTGGGCCTACAAGGAAGGCGGCGCTCGCAGCGGCAACGAGGAGCGCATCGCGCAGGCGCGCAAGGCCGTGCTGCGCCAGTTGCTGGCCTGGGAGCGCGACTATGCGGTGGCGCCGTCGATCGGCACCACCGAAGAACGCATCTACGTCTTCACGCCGCAGGCCACCGTGGTCGAGCTCGCCGCCGGATCGACACCGGTGGACTTTGCCTATGCGCTGCACACCGACCTCGGCCACCGCTGCCGCGGCGCACGCGTCGATGGCGCGATGGTGCCGCTGTACACACCGCTGGCCAGCGGCCAGACCGTCGAAGTGACCGCGGCGAAAGAGGGTGGCCCGTCGCTCGATTGGTTGAACCCCGAGCTCGGCTTTCTCGCCGGCCAGCGCTCGCGCGCCAAGGTGCGCGCCTGGTTCAACGCGCAGGCGCAGCGGCAGACCATCGCGCGCGGCCGCGAGCTGGTGGAGAAGCTGTTGCAGCGCGAAGGCAAGACCGCGATCGAACGCGACGAGCTGGCTGCGCAGCTCGGCTTCAAGTCGGCCGAAGCGCTGTACGAGGTGGTCGGCAAGGAGGAGTTCTCGCTGCGCCACATCGAGCAGTTGCTGCGCCCCGCCGCGCCGGCGGCGGCCGAAGAAGCGCCGCTGATCAAGCGCTCGCGCGCCGGCGATGCATCGCGCCGTGGCGGCGTGCTCGTCGTCGGCATCGATTCGCTGATGACGAGCCTTGCGCGCTGCTGCCGCCCGGCGCCGCCCGACGAGATCGAGGGCTTCGTCACGCGAGGCAAGGGCGTGGCGATCCACCGCAGACACTGCAGCAATCTGCGCCACATGCGCGAGCATTCGCCCGACCGTGTGATCGCGGTCGAGTGGGGCGCGAACAAAGGCGATACCGCGCTGTACCCGATCGACGTGCTCGTCGAGGCGCAAGACCGGCCGAGCCTGCTGCGCGACATCACCGAGGTCTTCGCCAAGGAGAAGGTCAACGTCACCGGCGCGCACACGCAAAGCGTGCGCGGCAGCGGCGCGGCCACGGCGTGGATGACCTTCACCGTCGAAGTGGCCGGCACCGGGCGGCTGTCGCAGGTCTTGAAGCAGGTCGCGCAGGTCAGCGGCGTGCGCTCCGCGCGGCGGCGCTGACGCGGAAAATTCCGCTGCTAGAATTCGGCCCTCTCAGGCGCGTAGCTCAGCTGGTTAGAGCACCACCTTGACATGGTGGGGGTCGTTGGTTCGAGTCCAATCGCGCCTACCAAATTTGGTAGTGAAATCAAGGGCTTGGCGGTTTCGCCAGGCCCTTTGTGTTTGTCGGTACGAAAAAAGTACGAAAAACGGGCCGGCAGCGTGCAATCGCTGGGCTCTTGATTCTTTGCTCTAAGGCCCCGTTCACCGTTCGGGCGCGCTCAACTCGAACTTCTCGATCCGGTAGCGCAGCGTGTCGCGCGAGATGCCGAGTGCGCGCGCGGCGCGGCTGACGTTCCAGGTGTGGGTTTCAAGCGCATGGAGCAGGGCGCGCCGCTCCACTTCCGGCAGCGTCTCATCGTGAGCGCCCCTCGGCATGAGAACCGCGCCCGAGTCGCTGGTGTTCAGCCTCGACAACACCAAGTGCTCGGCCTCGACAGCCTGCCCAGGGTGCAGCAGGACGGCCTGCTCCAGCACGTTACGCAGCTCGCGCACGTTGCCGGGCCAGCGGTGCTGCATCAGCGCTTCGGCAGCGCTCGCGGACAGCGTCGGCGTGGCCATGCCGTAGCGTTGCGCGTGGTGCTGCAGGAAGTGCTGCGTCAGCAGCAGGATGTCGGCGCCGCGTTCGCGCAACGCCGGCAACGGCAACTGGACGACACGCAGCCGGTAGTACAGGTCGGCGCGAAAGCGGCGCTCTTCGACCAGCGCTTCGAGCGGGCGGTGCGTGGCGGCGACGATGCGCACGTTGACCTTCTGCTCGCGCACGCTGCCGATGCGGCGCACGGTTTTTTCTTCGAGCAGCTTCAACAGCTTGGCTTGTAGCGACGGGTCCATGTCGCCGATCTCATCAAGGAACAGCGTGCCGCCCTCGGCCGTTTCCACCAGGCCGAGCTTGCGCTCGCGGGCGTCGGTGAAGGCGCCGCGCTCGTGGCCGAAGAGTTCCGACTCGAGCAGGTGCGTCGGCAACGCCGCGCAGTTGAGTTCGACAAAGGGCTTGTCGCGGCGCGGCCCGTTGTAGTGCAGCGCGCGCGCCACCACTTCCTTGCCGCTGCCAGTCTCGCCCAGCACCAACACGGCGGGCGGGTCGCCGTCGCGCATCTGCGCTTCGGCGCGCAGCAACTGCTGCAGCTTGTGCTTCAACGCGCGCATCGGCGGCGATTCGCCGAGCAAACCACCAGCCGCGGCAGCCTCGGCGTCGCGCTTCTGGTAGTAGGCCAGCGTGCTGTCGCGGCGCGTGTCGCCGAAGGCCTTGTCGAGCACGAGGCGAAGCTTGGACAACACCACCGGCTTGCTGATGAAGTCGAAGGCGCCGGCCTTCATCGCCTGCACCGCCAACTCGACGTTGCCGTGGCCGGTGATCATGATCACGCGCACCGCCGGATCGATGGCGAGGATGCGCGTCAGCGCCTGCAAGCCGTCTTGCCCCGGCAGGTTGAAGTCGAGCACCACCGCATCGGGCTTGAACTCCTCCATCAGCGCCAGCCCGGCCTCGGCCGACTCGGCGATGCGTGTCTCGCAGCCGCCGCGCTCAAGGTACACGGCGATGTTGCGCGCCAGGATGGTTTCGTCTTCGACTACCAGGATGGCTTGCGTCACGCTTGTCCTCTTGTTCTTGTGGCGCTCGATTCTGTGCGCGCCCAACGCCCATCGGCAAGCTGGGGCAAGGCGCGGCCGATGGCGGGGGGATTTGCCCCAATCGCCACCCGGCTTTGCCGGGAGCGCTGGAAAAAGTCGTGCGCAATCAAGGAGTTGATGCTTCGTCCGCGGTGGCATGGGCATTGCGCTCCTGCTCGGCATGGAAACCCTCAACGGAACCGAGCCTGTGCAGCAGGCCACCCGACTGGGCGCCGAAGATGCCGCCCTTGTGGCGCGTTGCCGCAGCGGCGACGCTGGCGCCTGGACGGCGCTCGTGCAGCGCCACCAGCGCCTGGTCTATGCCATCGTCATGCGCCTCGGCCTCGATGCGCACAGCGCCGCCGATGTGTTCCAGACCGTGTTCGCGCGCCTGGTGCGGCACATGCCGCGCATCACCGAGCCCGAGCGCCTGCAGGGCTGGATCGCGGTCACCGCCAAGCGCGAGGGCTTGCTGCAACTGCGGCGCAGCCGGCGCACGGTGTCGATGTCGCATGACGCCGCCGACGGCGACGAGGCACCGTACTTGGACTTTGCCGACGATGCCGCGCTGCCCGGCGATGCGCTCGACGAGTTGCAGCAGCAGGACCGCCTGCGCCATGCGCTCGACCGGCTCGACGAACGCAGCCGCACGCTGCTGCTGCTGCTGTTTCGCGCCGACGACGACAAGATCGCCTACGACGAAATCGCGCGCCGCATGGACATGTCGATCGGCAGCATCGGCCCGACGCGTGCGCGCTGTCTCGACAAGCTTCGCCGTCTGATGGCCTGAGGTGCGGGCGATGTATTTCTTCGACAGGTTCAAGCTCATGGCTCCACACTCCCTCGATTCGCTGTGCCATGAAGCCCGACAACCCACTGACCGACGAAGAACTGGCTTCGCTGCTGCCGCGAGCCGCCGCCATGGCTGACGCACCGTCCCAGATGATCCGCGCCGCCGAAGACCTCGGGCCACGCGGTGCCCTCGGCGGCGTGGCCGGCGGGGCGACGCGCCTGCTCGCCGCCGCGCTGCGCTTCGACAGCTGGGCCGGCGCGCCGCTGGCTTTCGGCATGCGCGCGCTGCCGAGCGACACGCGGCACCTGCTGTTCAGCGCGATGGGCCGCGACATCGACCTGCGCATCACCCCGGCCGAAGCGAACTTCGCGCTCGCCGGGCAGATCCTCGGGCCCGACGAGGCCGGCCGCATCGAGCTGACGCCGCAGGCCGGGCAGGGCGAGGGCCGACGCGTGGCGCCGATCGACGAGCTCGGCGAATTCCGCCTCGATGCCGTGCAACGCGGCACCTACCGCCTGACGCTGCGCCTGGGTGGCGACGAGATCGTGCTGCCGCCGATCGATGTCGGACCGCGACCCGAGTAGAACCTTGCCCGCCGTCGTGTCGCCCGGCCGGTCGCCCGCCGAAATCGCGCGTGCGCTGATCGACGGCGGCCCGCTGGGCGACGCGTCGCGGGACGGCGCCGCGCGGCGCGCCGTCGCCTGGGCGCTCAAGGACGCCTGCTACGCCGCCTGGAGCAGCGAACCGCCGCGCACCGTGAAGGCCGCCGAAGCGCTGCGCCGCTTCTGCGACGAGCAAACCTCGGACGCTGAAGTGCAGGCCCTGGCCGACTGGACGGCCGGCATCGCCGCCATCACCCGAGGCTGCCTCGACGAGGCGCTGCACAACCTCGAACGCGCCCACGCCGGCTTCCTGCGCCTGCACCAGGCCGACCACGCCGCGGCGACGCAGGTGCCGACGATCATGGCGCTGTCGCTGCTCGGC
>CADEEN010000187.1 GCA_902826345.1 uncultured Burkholderiales bacterium
CCGCGCCGAGCTGCTCGAAAACGGCGAGTCGTACTCGCCCGCGGTGTTCGCCGCCATCGCCGGCGCGCAGGACGAGGTGATGCTGGAGACCTTCATCCTGTTTGAGGCCAAGGTCGGCCTCGAGCTGCGGCGCGTGCTGCTCGAAGCGGCGCAGCGCGGCGTGCGCGTCGATCTCACCGTCGACGGCTGGGGCACGCCGGAGTTGTCGCAGGCCTACGTCGCGCCGCTCGAAGCGGCCGGCGCGCGCGTGCGCCAGTTCGATCCGCAGCCGCGCGTGCTGGGCTTGCGCCTGCACTGGTTCCGGCGCATGCACCGCAAGATCGTCGTCGTCGATGGCCGCACGGCCTTCGTCGGCGGCATCAACTTCTCGGCCGATCACCTCGGCGACTTCGGCCCCGAGGCGAAGCAGGACTACGCGGTGCGCTTCGAAGGGCCACTGGTGGCGCAGGTGCGGCGCTTCGTGCTGGCGCAGATCGGGCAGGCGCAGCGCCCGCCGCCGCCGGCAACAACCGACGCCGAGGCCGGCCCGATGGAGGCAATGTTTGTCACGCGAGACAACCGCCGCCGCCGCGACACGATCGAGCGCGAGTACCGCGCCGCGATCCGCGCCGCGCGCAGCGAGGTGATCATCGCCAACGCCTACTTCTTCCCCGGCTACCGCCTGCTGCGCGCGCTGCGACGCGCGGCGCGCCGCGGCGTCAAGGTCAGCCTGATCCTGCAAGGCCAGCCCGACATGGCGATCGTGCGCACCGCCGCGCAACTGCTGCACCGTCGCCTGGTGCACGCCGGCGTCGAGGTCTATGAGTACTGCCAGCGGCCGCTGCACGGCAAGGTGGCGGTGATCGACGGCGTCTGGTCCACCGTCGGCTCGAGCAACCTCGACCCGCTGTCGCTGGCACTCAACCTCGAATCCAACGTGATGATCCGCGACCGCGAGTTCGCGGCCGTGCTGCGCGCCCACCTCGACGGCCTGATGCGCGAGCACTGCAAGCGTCTGGACCCGCAGGCGTTCGCGCAGCAATCACGCTGGCGCGTGTGGACCGAGACGCTGGCCTACCACCTGACGCGGCACTTCCCGTCGTGGGCCGGCTGGCTGCCGGCGCACAGCGCCGTCGTCAAGCCGATCTCGCCGTCACCGCTGCCGACCACCGCCTCCGACGGCTCGTCGTTGCGCGGGCCGAACGAAGGCGCTGCGAGCGAAACGCCGACGCTGGCCGACATGGGGCGGGCGCCGTGAATCGCGCCGCCGACGCGAACGCGGCGCCAGCCACTGCCGATCACGAGCGTGACCAGCGCGGCTGGCGCGCGCTGGTGCGCCAGCGCTGGTTCGGGCCGGCCGTCGCGCTGCTCTTCCTCGCCCTCGTCGGCTGGCTCGTCGCCGACCATGTGCGCGAAATCGATTGGGCCGACGTGCGCAGCGCGCTCGCCGCCTACCGCGCGCCGACGCTGGCGGCGGCCGCCGCGCTCGTCGTCGCGAGCCACCTCACCTACGCGTCGTACGAGCTGATCGGCCGGCGCTACGTCGGCCACACGCTCGGGGCTGTACGCGTGCTCGGCGTCGGCTTCGTCAGCTACGCCTTCAACCTCAACCTCGGCTCGCTGGTCGGCGGCGTCGGCTTTCGCCTGCGTCTGTACAACAAGCTCGGCCTCGACGCGACCCAGATCGCGCGGCTGATCGTGCTGTCCCTCGTCACCAACTGGTCGGGCTGGCTGCTGCTCGCGGGCGCCACGTTCGCCCTGCGGCAGATCGAGTTGCCGCCGGCGTATGCGGTCTCGCTCGGCCTGCTGCAGGCGCTGGGCGTGTTGATGGTGGCGCTGCCGCTGGCCTACGTGGCCGCGTGTTTCTTCGCCGAGCGGCGCGAGTGGGCGTGGCGCGAGCACCGCTTCACGCTGCCGAGCGGTCGCCTGGCGCTGGCGCAGCTCGGTGTGTCGTCGCTCAACTGGGCGCTGATCGGCGCCATCGTCTGGCAGCTGATGCCGCGCGAATTGGGCTTCGGCACGGTGCTGGCCACGCAGTTGAGCGCGGCGGTGATCGCCGTGCCGACGCATGTGCCCGGCGGCCTGGGCGTGCTCGAAGCGGTCTACGTCGCCGTGCTCGGCGGGCGTGTGCCGACGACCTCGCTGATCGCTGCGCTGCTGGCGTTTCGCGCGCTGTACTACGTGCTGCCGTTGGCGGTGGCTGCGGCGCTGCACCTGGCGCTCGAACTGAGCGCCAAGCGCCGCGGCAAGGCCAAGCTCAGTCCGACTTGCCCAGCAGCGTGAAGTGCTCCACCTGCGGCGGCTGAGCGAAATACGGACCGACGATGGCGCGCCACTGCGCAAACAGCGGCCCGCCGCGAAAGCCCACGGTGTGGTCTTCGAGTGTGTCCCAGAAGATCTGCAGCAGGTAGCGCTCGGGGCTCTCGACGCCCTTGTTCACCTTCCAGCCGCGAAAGCCTTTCGCTTGCGCAATCACGGTGCTGAGGCCGCGCTCGATGGCTTCGTCGAACGCGGCCTGCTGGCCGGGCTGGATGCGGATGTCGGCGACTTCCAGGATCACGGCTTGCACCCGCGGCCCGGGTCGGCCAGCGCCTTCACGGCGACACCCGTGACCACGTTGTAGTTGCCCTTGACCTCGCGCACGTAGAAGTCCTGCGTCGGGTTGCGCTGCGGGGACAGCGTGAACTTGCCGCGTGGGCTGTCGACCTGCGCTTTGTTCATCGCCGCGTAGAGCGCGTCCTTCTTGCTCGTGTCGCCTTTCACGGCGGTCAGCCCGGCGGCGAGCATTTGCGCGGCGTCGTAGCCTTGCATCGCGTAGACGTCGGGGTTGGTCTTGTAGGTCACGGCAAACTTGTTGCGGAAGGCCGTGTTGCGCGGCGTGTTGATCTCGTCGCCGTAGTGCAGCGAGGTGATGAGGCCCTGCGCCGACGCGCCTTGCGCTTCGAGCGTGCCGTCGGTGAGGAAGCCCGAACCGACGAGCGGGATGCTTCGCTTCAGGCCCGCGGCGTCGTAGTCCTTGACGAACTTCACCGCGCCGCCGCCGGCGAAGAACGCGAAGACGACGTCGGGTTTTTCTGCGGCGATCGCGGTCAGCAGCGGCTGGAACTCCACGCCGGGGAAGGGCAGCGACAGATCCTTGATGACCTTGCCGCCGCCTTTTTCGAACGCCTCGGTGAAGCCCTTGACGGTCTCGTTGCCGGCGGCGTAATTCCAGGTGATCGTCATCGCGCGCTTGTAGCCCTTGCCCGCGGCGACGACGCCGGTGGCGTAGCCCGGCTGCCAGTTGGAGAAGCTGCTGCGGAAGATGTTGGGCGCGCACTGCGGCCCGGTGATGGCGTCGGCGCCGGCATTGGGCACGATCAGCAGCGTGCCGCTGTCCTTGGCGGCGCGCGCCATCGCCAGCGCCACGCCCGAGTGCACGGTGCCGACGATGACGTCGACGTTGTCGCGCTTGATCAGCTTGTTGACGTTGTCGGTGGCCTTGCTCGGCTCGCTCTCGTCATCGACCTTGAAGTACTGGATCTCGCGGCCGCCCAACTTGCCGCCCTGCTCCTCGACGTAGAGCTTGAAGCCACGCTCGATCATGTCGCCGAGCGCGGCGAAGGTGCCGGTGGACGGCAGCATCAGGCCAACCTTGAGCGGGGCTTGGGATTGTGCGAAGGCTGTGGACGTGAGTGCGGCGAGGGCTGCGGCCGTGAACAAGGTGGGCGAGAGACGCATGGGCGAGGGCTCCTGTGTAGAGGTCAGGAGCATGCCAGCAGCGTCGGTGGCGCAGCTACGGGGTTATCCACGCAATCGCTGCCGCATCAGGCTGCGCACCAGTTCCAGTGCCGGTGATTCGGTGCGCCGGGCCAGCGTCACCAGGCCGAAGCGGGCGGTGGCGTCGAGCGGCGGCGTCAACTTCAGCTCCACCAGATCCGGCGCCGCAGCGCGGATGGCCAGCAGCACCGCGTCGCTGCTGCGCGCCAGCTCGACCAGGCTCGACAGCTCGTCGCAGCGCAGGGTGACGCAGGCCTCGGGATGGGCCTGCGGGCCATAGCGCTCGACGAGCAGGCGCGCCACCTCGTCGGACAGCGGCGTGGACGCGATCGGGTGCGCGCGCAGCGCCTCGAAGGGCAGCGCGCGGCGGCGCCGTGCCAGCGGGTGGCCGCGCCGCACCAGGAAGGCGCCGCGCATCTCGTGCACGAACTCGGCGCGCAGGTCGGGCGCGGGCTTGAGCGAGCGCGCATCGACCACCAGGCCGTCGAGCGCCTTGGCGCGCAGCGACTGCACCAGCAGCTCGGTGCCGCTGCGCGTGATGTCCAGGCGCAGGCCGGCGTGGCCGGTGCAGACCTTGTGCAGCAGCGCCGTCATCAGCATCGCGCCCGGACCTGAACCCATGCCGATGCGCAGCGAGCCGGCAGCCTGCGCCTTGACGCGCTGGCCGCGGGCGCGCAGCTCGTCGGCGTCGAAGACGATCTGGCGTGCGCGCTCCAGCGTGTCGCGGCCGTGCACCGTGAGTTCGACGCGGCGGCCCACACGGTCCACCAGCGGCAGCGAGAGTTCGTCCTCGAGCGCGCGGATGCTGCGCGACAGCGCCGGCTGGCTGATGTGCGCGGCCTGCGCTGCCTTGCTGAATGAGGCCTGGTCGGCCAGGGCGATCAGATGGCGCAGCTGGACGAGTGTCATCGCGGTTCCTGGGACAAGAATGCAGTGAATGCATGCTAATTCAACAAACAATGCATTGGACGGTGGGTTCTGTGCTGCCTACATTGCGTCGCACACGCCACCCCGCCAGGAGCCGAGATGAAGCTGCAGACCCCCCGCCGCGCCGCCTTGATGGCGACACTTTTCCTCGCCTGCGGCCTCGCCGCCGCGCAGTCCAAGCCGGTCAACCTGATGGTGCCGTACCCGGCCGGCGGCCCGTCGGACGCGATCGCCCGCATCATGAACACGCCGCTCGGCAAGGAGCTGGGCCAGCAGGTGCTGGTGGAGAACCTCGGCGGCGTCAGCGGCGCGCTGGCAGCGCAGAAGGTGCTGGCCGCGCCAGCCGACGGCCACTTCATCTTCCAGGGCTCGCCCAACGAGGTCATCCTGTCGCCGCTGGCCAATGCCGCGGTGAAGTTGAAGACCGAAGAATTCCGCCTGGTGCATCCGGTGGCCGATGCGGTGATGGTGTTCGTGACGCGCAAGGACCTGGGCGTCAGCAGCGTCGACGAGCTGATCGCATTGGCGAAGAAGTCGGGCGACAAGCCGCTGACCTACGGCAGCGTAGGCATCGGCTCGCTGTACCACCTGATCCTCGAGAACGTGCAGGCGCAGACCGGCATCAAGCTGGCGCATGTGCCTTACAAGGGCAACGCGCCGCTGCTGCAGGACATCGGCGGTGGGCAGGTCGATTTCGCGGTGCTGGTCTACAGCGCGGCGATGGGCGCGCTGGCCGAGCAGGGCCGCATGAAGGTCATCGGCCAGCTCGGCGCGCAGCGCTCGGAGCTGCTGAAGGACGTGCCGGCGGCCAGCGAAGGCAAGGAGTTGAAGAACTTCTCGTACAAGATCTGGACCGGCTTCATGGTGCCGAAGAACACGCCGGAAGACGTCGTCGTGCGTCTGCATGCCGCCATCGGCAAGAGCCTGCAGGATCCGGCGGTGCGCACGCAACTGGCGGCGCAGACGCAGGTGGCTTCGGCCCCGATGACGCTGGCCGAGTCCGCCAAGTTCTTCGAGGCCGAGACGGCCCGCTACCGCGCCATCGCCAAGCAGATCAACCTGCAGCCGCAGTAAGGTCGACTGTGACGTACTTGCTGAACGCCTTGCAGGCACGGGCCGGCGAGTTCATCACGCTGCGCCGCGACATCCACCAGCATCCCGAACTGGCGTTCGAGGAGCACCGCACCGCGGCGCTGGTGGCCGACAAGTTGGAAGGCTGGGGCTATGCGGTCGAGCGCGGCATCGGCGGCACCGGCGTCGTCGGCACGCTGGTGCGCGGCACGGGCGGCAAGCGCCTGGGCATCCGCGCCGACATGGATGCGCTGCCGATCGACGAGGCCAGCGGCGCCGAGTGGGCCAGCGTTCACAGCGGCGTGATGCACGCCTGCGGCCACGACGGCCACACCGCGATGCTGCTGGCGGCGGCGCGGCACCTGGCCGAGCAGGGCGAGTTCGACGGCACGCTGCACCTGATCTTCCAGCCGGCCGAAGAAGGCGGCGGCGGCGCGCTGCGCATGATGGACGACGGCCTGTTCGAACGTTTCCCCTGCGACGCGGTGTTCGCGATGCACAACATGCCCGGCATCCCACAGGGCCGCCTGGTGCTGCGCGACGGCGCGGCGATGGCGTCGTCGGACTACGCCACGATCACGCTGCACGGCATCGGCGGCCACGGCGCGATGCCGCAACGCGCGGCCGATCCGATCGTCGCCGCGGCCAGCATCGTCATGACGCTGCAGACCATCGTCGCGCGCAACATCGATCCGCTGCACGCCGCGGTGGTGACGGTCGGCGCGCTGCATGCGGGCAAAGCCAACAACGTCATCCCGGCCAGCGCCACGCTCGAACTCAGCGTGCGCGCGCTCGACCGCGAGGTGCGTGCCACGCTGGAGCGCCGGATCAAGGCGCTGGTGGCGGCGCAGGCCGAGAGCTTCGGCGTCAGCGCGCGCATCGAGTGGAAGCCGGGTTATGCGGTGCTCGTCAACACGCCGGCCGAGACCGACTTTGCGCGCGAGGTCGCCACCGAGCTCGTCGGCGCCGAGCAGGTCACGCGGCAAGGCCCACCGCTGACCGGCAGCGAAGACTTCGCCTTCATGTTGGAACGCGTGCCCGGCAGCTATGTGCTGATCGGCAACGGCGTCGGCGAAGGCGGCTGCATGGTGCACAACCCGGGCTACGACTTCAACGACCGCAACATCGCCGTCGGCAGCGCGTATTGGGTGCTGCTGACAGAAAGGTTTCTGGCCCAAGCTCGATAGAATCCGTTCCCGCAGGAGAGCGCTCCGACACGAGTCGGAGCCACCGAAGGCGCAAACTCCCATGCACGCTCAGGTTTCATACTGCACACCACCATCGCCGTCTGGAGAGCCGTCACAGTTGTCGTGACGCACCGAAGGAGCAAGGCAGTCCCGCAAGGCCTGCCGAATCTCTCAGGTACCGAGGACAGGGGGAGCGGCACAACGAGTGACGGCCATCGTCGCTCGCGCCTGTGGAGTGCTCTCATGAAAGTCATCGTTCTCGGCGCCGGCCTGCTCGGCGTGACCTCGGCCTACTTCCTGCGCCAGCAGGGCCACGACGTCACCGTCGTCGATCGTCAGGCCTCACCGGCTGCGGAAACCAGCTTCGCCAACGGCGGGCAAATCTCGGTCAGCCATGCCGAGCCCTGGGCCAACCCCGGCGCGCCGCTGAAGGTGCTGAAGTGGCTCGGCAAGGAAGATGCGCCGCTGTTGTTCCGCATCCGCGCCGACATGCGGCAATGGCTGTGGGGCCTGCAGTTCCTGCGCGAATGCACGCCGGCGCGCACGCGGCACAACATCCGCCAGATCGTGCGGCTCGGCACCTACAGCCGCGACACCTTGCAGCAACTGCGGCGCGACATCGGCATCGCCTACGACGAGCGCACGCAAGGCATCCTGCACTTCTACACGAGCCGCAAAGAGTTCGACGGCGCCGAAGCGCCGGCCGCGCAGATGCGCGAGTTGGGCTGCGACCGGCGCGTGATCTCGGCCGATGAGGCGGTGAAGCTCGAGCCGGCGCTGCGCCACATCCGCCCGCGTCTGGCCGGCGCCACCTACACCGCCGAAGACGAGTCCGGCGACGCCAACCGCTTTGCGCGCGAGCTGGTGCAGCGCTGCCGCGACGACGGCGTGCAGTTCCTGATGAGCCACACCGTCACCGCGCTGCGCGAGGCGGGCGGCACGATCGACCACGTCGAAGCCACCGACAACGAGGGCCGCTTCCAGCGCCTGCGCGCCGACGCCTACGTGCTGGCGATGGGCAGCCTGAGCCCGATGTACGCCCAGGCGCTCGGCATTTCGCTGCCGATCTATCCGGCCAAGGGCTACTCGGTGACGATGCCGGTCAAGGACC
>CADEEN010000188.1 GCA_902826345.1 uncultured Burkholderiales bacterium
GGTCGAGCGCATCACGCTCGGCCGCGCGCGCACCGGAGCCGGCACGCCACTGAGGGCTGCGTCCAAGGGCGCCACACGGCCCAAGTTGCGCGGCATGGTGATCGCAGTGATCGACGATCACTGTGCGTTCGCCCACGAGCGTTTTCGCTGGCGCGATGCCGCCGGCGCGTGGCGGCCGCGGGTGGTTGCGCTGTGGGATCAGGCCGATGATTGCGACACCACGCATTCGTCGTTCTGGAAGTCGGTGCCGGACTTCGGCTACGGCAAGGAGTTCGACGCGGAGGGCTTGCAGCGTCTGTTCGACGATCCTGCCTGTTCGAGCGGCGGCGCGATCGACGAGGACAAGCTGTACCGGGTGGCTGGTCATCGCGGCATGGAGCGATTGGAGGCCCACGGCACGCACGTGCTCGACCTGGCGGCAGGCGCCGAGCCGCTCGACGCGTCTTCGAGCGACGAGCCGCAGATCGTGTTCGTCCAGTTGCCCGGCGATGCCGTGCGCGACACCAGCGGTCATTGGTTGGCGGTGAGCGTGGTCGATGCGCTGCGTTACGTGCATGAACGCGTCGCGCCGGATGCGAAGCTGGTGGTGAACCTGAGCTACGGCGCGCTGGCGGGTCCGCACGACGGCACGCAGGCCATCGAGCAGGCGATAGAACATTTGCACATGCTGCGCCCGAACGACTTCGCGCTGGTGCTGCCGGCGGGCAATGGCTTCGCCGCCGGCTGTCACGCCAGCGCCGTGGCTGCACCCGGTGGCAGCGTCGAGTTCGTTGTCGACGTGCGTGCCGACGACCCGACCTCCAGTTTTGTCGAGTTGTGGTCAGCCACCGCGGCAGACGCTGACTTCTGCGCGCTGTCGCCTGACGGTGTGCGACTCGATGCCGCGTCGCCGAGGCTGATGGACGAACGCGGCCGGTTGCTGGCCGAACTGCTGACACCGCGCCGCGCCGGCGACTCGCGCGCCCAAGCGCTGCTGTGCATGAAGCCGGTCGTGATGAGCGACGGCGTTGTCAACACGGCATTGCCGGGACGCTGGCGGCTGTTTGCGAGCAACCCCGCCGCGGCCCCGCAGGCCGTGCCCTTCGATGCCTGGATCGAGCGCGACGAGGTGGTGCGCGGGCCGAGCCACGCGCAGGCCTGGCAGGCCACGTTCGTCGGCGTCTCCGGCGCCGAAGCGCAACGGGACGACGGCCGCGCCACGCTGAACAGCATCGCCAATGGCCTTTCGCCGATCGTCGTCGGCGCCTGCCGCGACGCCGCCCAGCCGGTGATGTGTGACTACAGCGGCAGCGGCCCTTCATTGGCCAAACGCGCCGGGCCTGAGGTTGTCGCCCTGGGCGACGAATCGGCGTGGCAGATGGGCATCAGTGCTGCCGGCACGCGCAGTGCGTACACCTTCCGCATGCGCGGCAGCAGCGTTGCGGCCCCGCAAGTCGCGCGCTGGATCGCGCGTTGGCTGAGACAGCAGGCACAGCCCCAAAGCCTGGATCGCATCAAAACGGCACTGCGTGAGCACGCCAGCCGCCGTCCGGTGGACGACCCCAGCGGCGCGCCGGCGCCGTCGCGCAGCGGCGCCGGGTTTGCCGGCTGAAGCGCCTACCAGCGCGCCGGCAAGGCGCGCAGCAACTTCAAACCACCCGCCGTGGACAGATAGCCCCCCGCCTCGAGATCCTTCATCAAGCGGCTCACCATCTCGCGCGAGCAGCCAACGCGTGATGCGATCTCGGCGTGCGTCAGCCGCTCGGCGATCAGGCGCGTGCCATCGTCCTGCGTCACCGCCAACGATTCGAAGAGTTGCACGACGCGCCCGTACACGTCGAGCAGCGCCATGCTGCGCGCGCTCTGTGTGGCCACACGTGCGCGCCGTGCCACGCGGGCGATGAGCTCGAAGGCGAACTCCGGCTCGGCCTGGATGTGCTCACGCAGCGTCTGCCGCGTCAGCACGGCGCAGGTGCACGCCGCATCGGCGATCACGCTGGCCGAGCGCGGGCCGCCGTCCAGGCTCATCTCGCCGAAGTAGTCGCCCGGGCCGTAGACGCCAAACACCATCTCGCGGCCGCGCGCGTCGCTGGAGAACGCCTTGACACGGCCCGTCAGCAGCACGTACAGCGTGTCGCCGTGCGTGCCTTCTTCGATGATCAACGTGCCCTTGCGGTAGCTGCGCAGCGTGCCGCGCGCAGCCAGGGCGTGCAGCGCGGGCGGCAAGGTCTTGACGAGGTCGTGCAGGTCGGGTTCTCTTTGCGGCGCCATCACAGGCGCGCGCCCGACAGCAGGTCGGGCGCGCGACGCGATGGTAGCAATCTAGCTCCGTCAATTCAGCGCGCTGGTGCACGTGCCGCTGGTGCGCAACGCGCCCACCAGCGGCGGCAGCACGGCCATTTGCCGCACCAGTGCCGAGATGCTGGCAGAGCCGGTCTTGATGCGGATGGCGCCGATCTGCGCGCGCACCGTCGAGATGGCTACGCCCTGCTGGCGGGCGATATCGATCGGCGGCTGGCCGTCGCACAAGCCGGTGAGCACGCGTGCCTCGGCCGGGGTAAGGCCGTGCTCGCGCGCGAACCAGTGCGTGGACAAGGTCTCGCAGACGCGGCGCTTGCTGAACATCAGCAGCGTCAGCGCTTCATCGCCGGCCGCGGCCGGCAGCGGCACCACCGCCACCGACAGGCGTTGCTCGCCCGTGCCCAGGCTCAACAGGCGGCGCAAGCCACGTTCTCGTGCTGCTGTGAGCGCCTCGCGCAGTGGCGCCACGTCGTGCGAGTGGCGCACGCGCAGCGCCGCGCCGAGCAGTTGCAGCGGGTGTTCGGCATCGAGCTCGGCCCGCGCCACGTGGTTGGCGTGCAGCACGAGCATGTCGTCGGCCACCAGCAGCATGCCGTAGTCCACTTCATCGAGCATCAGGGCGTAGCAGTTCGGCATCGCTGCCGGTGCGGCGGCGATGCCGGTGCTGTCTTGCAGGCGGGGCCGGGCGGTCAGTCGAACAGCGGCGGGAGCGATCGGGTCGAACATGGCGCTTCCTTCTCGTGCTGCGCTGAACCGTTCAGCGCGCGAGGAGAAAGGTAAGCGTCAGTACGCTGGGCAGGCGGTGAATCTGACCACCGCCGCTTGTGACTTATTCACCTCGGCTGATCGGGTTTCGCTCAGAGCTTCCAGTCGTAGTCCATCACCACCGGCGCATGGTCCGAAAACCGCTGCGCAAGGTAGATCTCCTCGCGCTTGGCGGTCGCCGCGACCGCCGGCGTGGCGATGTGATAGTCCAGCCGCCAGCCGACGTTGTTCTCGCGCGCGCCGGGGCTGCGCTGGCTCCACCACGTGTACTGCTCGGGCTTCTGGTTGAGCGTGCGGAACACGTCGACCAGTCCCGCCTTGTCGAACAGCTTGGTCAGCCACGCCCGTTCCTCGGGCAGGAAGCCACTGTTCTTCTGGTTGGCCCGCCAGTTCTTCAGATCGATCTCCTGATGGGCGATGTTGAGGTCGCCCATCAACACGAACTCGCGCTCGGCCTTCAGCTTGACGAGGTGCGGGTACATCTTGGCGAGGAAGCGGTACTTGGCCGCCTGACGCTCCTCGCCCGAGGTGCCGCTCGGAAAGTAGCAACTGATGACGCTGAACTTCTTCTGCGCCGTGTCGAAGCGCGTCTCGATCCAGCGGCCCTCGGCATCGAACTCCTTCGAGCCGAAACCGATCTTCACGTCGCTCGGCACTTTGCGCGCGTACAGGCCGACGCCCGAGTAGCCCTTCTTCTGCGCGTAGTGGAAGTGGCCGCGCAGATCGCCCACCGCTTCGAAGCGGCCTTCGACGGTGTCGGCCTGGGCCTTGACCTCCTGCACGCCAATACAATCGGCGCCCGCTTGTTCGGCCCAGGGCAAGAAGCCCTTGTCGGCCGCAGAGCGGATGCCGTTCAGGTTGAGCGTGACGAGACGGAACATGCAATCCGCTTTCGAGTCGAAGGAGTGGTGATGGCCCAGCAGCAGCCGGCAGACGACACGCTCGCGCAGGAGTTCGTGCAGTTCGCCGTCGGCGCCGGCGTGCTGCGCTTTGGCGAGTTCAAGACCAAGGCCGGGCGATTGTCTCCCTACTTCTTCAACGCCGGCGGCTTCGACGACGGCGCCAAGCTCGGCCGCGTGGCCGGCTTCTATGCGCGCCGGCTGCTCGCTGCCGAAAAGGACGGCCTCGAGTTCGACATGCTGTTCGGCCCGGCCTACAAAGGCATCACGCTGGCCGCGGCGGTGGCGATCGAGCTGGCGCGCCTCGGCCGCAACGTGCCGTTCGCCTACAACCGCAAGGAGGCCAAAGACCACGGCGAGGGCGGCACGCTGGTCGGGGCGCCGCTGGCCGGGCGGGTGTTGATCGTCGATGACGTGGTCTCGGCCGGCACCTCGGTGCGCGAATCGATCGCGATCATCAACGCCGCCAAAGCCACACCGGTCGGCGTGGCCATTGCGCTCGATCGGCAGGAAAAGAGCGCCGAGAACGGTGAAGATTTGCCGTTTTCCGCAGTGCAGTTCATCACGACGGAACTCGGCCTGAAGGTCTGTGCCGTTGCGACGCTCGCGGACCTGTTGCACTATCTGAGCGTTACATCTGATGCTGCACTCGCCCCGTACCGACAATCCGTGTCAGCCTACCGGGCCCGTTACGGCGTTTAACCCCTTGCCGAGCCGTCATCGGTTTCAATCCGCCCTGAGTGCTCATCGCCATGACTGCTGATCGCCGCCACGCCACCCACCGCCTGATCGGTTGTGTCCTGCTCGGATTGAGCGGGCTGACCTGCGCGCAAGCCGCCACGCGCGCCAACGACCAGGTGTTCACCTGCGTCAACGCCGCCGGCCGTTCACTCACGTCCGACCGGTTGATCGGCGAGTGCATGGACCGCGAACAGCGCGTGCTCTCGCGCGACGGCACGTTGCTGCGCATCGTGCCGCCCTCGCTCACCGCCGACGAGCGTGCCGAGAAAGAAGCGCGCGAGCGCAAGCTGGCGGCCGAGCGCGAGGCCAGGATGGAAGCCGTGCGCCGCGACCGCAACCTGATGCAGCGCTTCCCCAACGCCGCGGCGCACCAGAAGGCGCGCGAGCAGGCGCTGGAGGTGACGCAGTTCGCGATCACGCAATCCGAGGCGCGCCTGGCCGACCTGGAGCGCGAGCGCAAGCCGCTGATCGAAGAGACCGAGTTCTACGCCGGCAAGTCGCTGCCGGGCAAGCTGAAGGGCCAGCTCGACGCCAACGATGCGGCCACGTCAGCGCAAAAAGAGCTGCTGGTGCAGCAGAAGGCCGAGTTGGCGCGCGCGTCGAAACTCTACGACGTGGAGTTGGCGCACCTGAAGAAGCTGTGGGCCGGCGCGCTGCCGGGCTCGCTGCAGATGCCGAGCGACAACAACACCGCCAAGGCCAAGCACTCGGGTGCGGTGCCGGTGGTGGACAGCGCGCGCGGCACGAACTAGCGTCGCCGGCCGCGCCGCGCGGTCAGCCGGCGCCCAGTTTTTTCTTCAGCAACTCGCTGGCCTGGGCCGGATTGGCTTGGCCTTTGGAGGCTTTCATCACCTGGCCGACCAAGGCGTTGAAGGCTTTGTCCTTGCCGGCGCGGTACTCGTCGACGGATTTGGGGTTGGCGGCGAGGACGTCATCGACGATCTTTTCGAGCGCGCCGCTGTCGCTCATCTGCTTCAGGCTCTTGGCTTCGATCCAAACCATGACCTGCGCGTCCAGTTCTTGGCGCACTTCCGCAAGTGAGCCTCCGCCGGACACGAAGGTCGGAGACGCCTCACCTTTCCACACGAAGTCGAACACTGCGCGCGCACCATTGTTCGACACGGTTCCGTCCGCCACGCGCCGGATCAGTGCTGCCAGCAGATCCGGACCTATAGGCGAGGCATCGATCTCACGCTCTTCTGCATTCAGCCGCTTGCTGACCTCGCCCATCAACCAGTTGGCGACGAGCTTGGGCTGCTCGCACGCATCACGCGCCGCCTCGTAGTAGCGCGCAAACGGCAGGCTCTGCGCCATCATCGCCGCGTCGTACGCCGAGAGGCCATCCTCGCGCTCGAAGCGCGCCGCCATCGCACCGGGCAATTCGGGCATCGTCGCGCGCACTTTCTCCACCCACTCGGGCGCAATCACCAGCGGCGGCAGATCCGGGTCGGGGAAGTAGCGGTAGTCCTGCGCGTCTTCCTTGCTGCGCATGGCGCGCGTCTCGCCCGTGCCCGGGTCGAAGAGCACGGTGGCCTGCTCGATCTTCAGGCCGTCTTCGACGCGGTCGATCTGCCACTGCACTTCGAAATCGATCGCCTGCTGCATGAACTTGAAGCTGTTCAGGTTCTTGATCTCGCGCCGCGTGCCGAAGGGCTGGCCAGGTTTGCGCACCGAGACGTTGGCGTCGCAGCGGAAGCTGCCCTCCTGCATGTTGCCGTCGCAGATGCCGAGCCAGACGACGAGCGTGTGCAGCGCTTTCGCATAGGCGACCGCCTCGGCAGACGAGCGCATGTCGGGTTCGGAGACGATTTCCAGCAGCGGCGTGCCGGCCCGGTTCAGGTCGATGCCGCTCTGGCCCTGATAGTCCTCGTGCAGGCTCTTGCCGGCGTCTTCTTCGAGGTGGGCACGCGTCAGGTGAACAGTCTTCTTCTCGGTGCCGAGGACGAACTCCACCGTGCCGCCCTGCACCACCGGGATCTCGTACTGGCTGATCTGGTAGCCCTTCGGCAGATCGGGATAGAAATAGTTCTTGCGCGCGAAGATCGACAGCGGGGCAATCTTCGCGCCGACCGCCAGGCCGAATCGGATCGCGCGCTCGACCGCGCCCTTGTTCATCACCGGCAGCGTGCCCGGCAGCGCCAGATCGACCGCGCTGGCCTGCGTGTTCGGTGCGGCGCCGAAGGCGGTGGACGAGCCGCTGAAGATCTTGCTCGCCGTCGAGAGTTGGGTGTGGGTTTCGAGACCGATGACGACCTCGTAGCCGCGGATCAGCGGGCCGGTCATGCAAACCCCTTCGGCGTCTGCGCATGAAAGTCCGTCGCCTGCTGAAACGCGTGCGCTGCGTGCAGCAACTCGGCTTCGCGAAAGTAGTTGCCGATCAACTGCAGGCCGACCGGCATGCCGCCCTCGCCGAAGCCGGCCGGCACGCTCATGCCGGGTAGCCCAGCCAGACTCGCCGGCAAGGTGAAGATGTCGGCCAGGTACGCCGCCACCGGATCGTCATCCTGTGCACCGAGCTTCCACGCCACCGTCGGCGCGACCGGGCCGGCAATCACGTCGCAGCGCTCGAAGCACTGCTGAAAGTCGTCGGCGATCATGCGCCGCAGCTTCTGCGCCTGCAGGTAGTAGGCGTCGTAGTAGCCGTGCGAGAGCACGTAGGTGCCGATCATGATGCGGCGCTTGACCTCGGCGCCGAAACCTTCGGCGCGCGACTTCTTGTACATCTGCATCAGGTCGGCGTACTGCTCGGCGCGGTGGCCATAGCGCACACCGTCGAAGCGCGACAGGTTCGAACTCGCTTCGGCCGGGGCGATGATGTAGTAGACGGGGATCGAGAGTTCGGTGCGCGGCAGGCTGACATCGACCAGCGTAGCGCCCAGTTCTTCGAACTCGGCCAGGGCGCTGCGCACGGCGCTGTTGACATCGCCTGACAGCGCCGTCGGAAAGAACTCGCGCGGCAGGCCGATGCGCAGGCCGGCCAGCGGTTGGCCAGCGCCGGCGCCTTCGCGCGCGCGCAGCATCTGCGCATGAAAGTCCTGCGGCGCTCGCTCGGCGCTCGTCGAGTCGCGCTCGTCGAAGCCGCTCATCGCCGACAGCAGCAGCGCGCAGTCTTCGGCCGAGCGCGCCAGCGGCCCGGCCTGATCCAGGCTCGACGCGAACGCCACCATGCCCCAGCGCGAGCACACGCCGTAGGTCGGCTTGATGCCGGTGATGCCAGCAAAGCTCGCCGGCTGGCGGATCGAGCCGCCCGTGTCGGTGCCGGTGGCGGCGGGCAGCAGCCGCGCGGCGACGGCCGCGGCCGATCCGCCCGACGAGCCGCCGGGCACGCGCTCGGT
>CADEEN010000189.1 GCA_902826345.1 uncultured Burkholderiales bacterium
GCTACACGATCAAAGCGGGTCACCGGGCCACGCTGACGCTGGACACCGGCCCGCGCAACATCAGGGACTGGAAAGTCACCGTCAAGTCCAAACCGATGGTCAGCAAGGATCGGGATCCCGATGACCCGGGCTGGTGACTGAGTACATGGCTGGCACGACTGCGACCGCGGGCCGCGCCCTGCTTCGAATGACCCCAGACACAAGGAGATCGAACATCATGCAAACCCTGCCTCGCCTCGCGCAGGCCGCCTGCGCGCTCGGCGCTCTGACACTGGCCGGCTCGGCGCTCGCCGTGCCCGCCCCGACGCACTGGGCCTATGACCACGTCCGCAAGATCCAAGACAATCCGAAGCTCGCCAACTGCCTGCACTACGTGCGCACCATCGGCATTCCGAGTCCACGTGGAAGCACCACGCGGACGGAAGACTACGGCTACAAGTGGGCCCACAAGAGCGTCGCTTGCGGCGGCGCGAAAGAGACCTTCCGCGCGGAGGTTGTGATCACCGCACTCGGCACGTCGGACCCGATGGCCATCTGCCAAAAGAAGGCCGCCGAGCACTTGCGCAACCGCGTGCAGTACGGCAACAAGGCCGACGGCGCGCTGATCCTGGAAGGCTGGATGGCGGAAGCCATGCCGACGCTGAAGCAGCTATCGTCAGGCTTCTCGTTGCGCTACAAGTGCACGAACCTCGTCATCTACACGGTCAACCGGCCCATGCCCAACACGTGAGCGCCGCTGCGCAGCGATGCGCTCTCGAAACGCATCGCCCTCGATCTGCTCTTGCCAGCCGCGAAAGGCAGCAGCAAAGAACCTATCGGATGCGAGGGCCGAACACCTGAGCGTCGTCGCGACGCTCAGGTGTTGCAGCGCCGCGTCCTGCTGAACGCCGCCGTGCTGCGAACTGCCGGCCCCGGGCCGGCCCTTCGCCTCGGTTGCCCCGAGCGGGGCAAGGTGCAGGGTGCGGCAGCGCTGTCGTGCAGGCCGCCCCTCAAAGCGGCGAGCGCGAGACCGGACTCGCCGTGCGAATGTCGTAACTGACCGGACTGCATCAGATCCGCATCAGCATCGACATCGACACTCCGGCCATGACGCGACAGCTCGACAAGGAACGGCCGGCGAAGGCGAGTGCCATGCCGCTCGTGTACCTGCTGCATGACGGCGGGGCATCGCTGGCGTGCCTGGGCGGCTGGCTGCAGTCGTCGCACTGGCGCGTGGAGTCCTTCACCCGCCTGCACGCATTCTTCTATACCGTACAACGGCGGCCGCCCCATGCCGCCGTCATCGATTGCCGCTTGGCTCCGCTGGAAGGCCTGCGCGTCGTGCGGCGCCTTCGAGACCTGTTCGGACGCAGCGTGGCGCTGCTCGTTCTGGTATCGGCCGAAAGCGAAGACGCCGTGGTGCAGGCCTTCGAGGCCGGCGCCGACGACTACTTCGTCGAAGCGGCCGGTGAGGCCGCGTTCCGTGCGCGCATCCGCCTGCTCTTGCGCCGCGTGCAGGCGCCGATGCACGCGGCGGCGCGGGCCCGCATCGACCATCCTCCTTACGTGCTGGACCGCACGATGCGAACCGCGACACTGCACGGGCGATGCTGCGCCCTGGCGCCACGCGAGTTCACGCTGGCATGGCAATTGTTCAGCGAGCCGGGAAGGCTGCTGACCAAGGCCGAGCTGCTGGCCACCGTGTGGGGCAAGGATGCCGAGGTCGGCTCCGCCACGATCACGCAGCACGCCTACTTGTTGCGTCGCAAACTGGCGCTGTCGGCGCATGGATTCAGCCTTTACTCGGTGTACGGCACCGGCTATCGGCTCGACCTGCCCGGCGACCGGCACGTGAACAGCAGCACGATCGATGCGGCGTCGTAGCCGCTCCTGAGCCGAACTGGCGCCGCGATCAGGCTCGCGTCAGCCGCCCTTGCACACACTGGCTGAACACGAACGGGAGAACGGCAATGTACGCAGGCCACGGCGATGCAGGATCGGTCCAGCAAGAAACGCGCAGCGCCGCACGCGCGCCCTGGGCGCTGCTCGCCTGGACGGCGATGGCGGCGCTGTCGGCCTGCGGCGGCGGTGCTGATCCGGCCACCGCCGACAGCCCACCGCCCGCGGCAGGCACACCGGCACCAGCACCCGCCACTGCAGACGTCGCCACTGCACGCTTCACAGCGAGCAGCGCCGAGATCGCCAATCCCGAGCGCGGCATGTACACCTGGGCGGCCGACAACCTGCCGCAGTGGACGCAGGCGGCTGCCGATGCGCAGTACGAGGCCGGCTACCGCATCGTTTATGCACCGGTGCGGCTCGACGCTTACGCCGGCAGCGCCTTACCGCAGAGCCTGCTCGACGCACTCGGCGAGCGCTTCGTCATCGCCCGCCGCGCCGGCCTGAAGCTGGTGCCGCGCTTTCTCTACAACTATCCGCAGGACGAGACGCAGTACCGCAACGCGCAGGACGCGCCGCTCGATCGGGTGCTCGCCCACATCGAGCAGCTGAAGCCGGTGCTGGCTGCGAATGCCGACGTGATCGCGTTCCTGCAGGCCGGCTTCATCGGCGCCTGGGGCGAGTGGCACACCTCATCGAACGACCTGACGGCCACCGACAACCGCACGCGCATCCGCGATGCATTGCTCGACGCGCTGCCGGCCGAACGCTTCCTGCAGTTGCGCTACCCGGCCCACCTGATGCAGTGGTCACCTGTCGTGCCGCTGTGGCGCGACGGCTCCGCCACCGCGCGCATCGGCGTGCACAACGACTGCTTCCTTGCTTCGGCCACCGACGTCGGCACCTACAGCGAGGACACCGCCGGCCGCGCCCGCGAGCGCGACTACGTCGCCGCGCTGGCCGGCGTGGCGCCGTTCGGCGGCGAGACCTGCAACCCCGCCGACGAGGTCAACCCGACGCCGCGCGTCAGCTGCGAAGACATCCTGCGCGAAGGTCGGCAGTTCGCGCTCAGCTACCTGAACGAGGACTACTACCGGCCGCTGTTCCACGAGCGCTGGCAAGCGCAGGGTTGCATGGCCGAGGTGCGGCGCAGCCTCGGCTACCGCTTCGAGCTCGAGACCCTGCAGCACAGCGCCGAGCTTCGCGCCGGCGCGAGCGGCGAATTGCAGTTCGGCGTGCGCAACGCCGGCTGGGCGCGCGCCTACAACCCACGCCGCGCCGAGCTGCTGCTGCGCACGGCCGGTGGCGAGACGGTGGTGCGCATCGCGCTGCCGGCGATCGACCCGCGCGACTGGCTGCCCGGCCGCGCGATCATCGCGACATCGGGCTTCATCGTGCCGGCCGACATGGCACCGGGCCGCTACGAAGTGCTGCTGGCGTTGCCCGACGGCGCGCAGCGGCTGGCAGGCGACGCCCGCTACAGCGTGCGCCCGGCCAACGCGGACGACGCCGCGCTCGCGCAAGGATGGGATGCGGCGCTGGGCGCATTCCGCACGGGCACGACGCTGATCCTTTCTCCTTGAGGAGCGCTGCCGGCGCCAGGCTCATCGTCGCCGGGCGAACTTGGCCGGCTCGTAGTGCAGCAGGTCGCCGGGCTGGCAGTGCAGGTAGTCGCAGATCCGTTCGAGCGTGTCGAAGCGAATGCCTTTGACATGACCTTGCTTGAGCAACGACAGGTTGGCCTCGGTGATGCCGACGTGGGCCGCCAGGTCCTTCGACTTGACGTTGCGCTGGGCTAGCACGACGTTGAGCGTGACGTGGATGGGCATGCGCGTCAGACGATCTGTGCATGCTCCACGGCCACCGCGGCCGCGTCGTCGAGCACCGCCGCGAGCTGCCAGATCACCGCCGCGAACAGCAGCAGGATCACTTGGTGGGCGTTCAGCGACAAGCTCAAGCGCGTTCCGGCTCCTGCCGCCGCGGTCACGAGACCGCCGATCAGGGGCGGGACCAGCAACGCCAGCAGCGCTGAGATGGCCATCGCGGCCGACACGCGACGCAGGCTGCGCGCGGTCCAGCCGTGCAAGCCGTGCCCCGTGGCGACGCGCCAGAGGCAGTGGCTTGCCGCGGCGAATGTGGCGCCCATCGCGGTCGCGGGCAGCATGGCGAGCACTCCCACCGTGGCCCAGATTGCGAAAGAGACCGCTTCGCCGTCCATGCCGGGCGGTGGCGCCGGCACGGCCAACGGCAGCCACTGCGCGGTCGGGTGCTGCCAGAGCCACCAGGCGACGGACGCCGGCAGCGCGACCGCTGCGATCGCGCACAGCAGCGCACAGAGGGCCGCCATGGGCCGGCGTGGGCTCGGGGGCAAGCGGACGTCGATGTCGGTCATCACGGGCTCCTGGTGGCGAGAGCGGCTGGCTTGACAGGGCAGCACGCAAAAGCAATACTTTCTGTAAAACAGAAAGTTATTACTGCCATGGACCAATCATACGATCCTTCTCGCCGTGCTTGTCTGCGCCGCGTGTCCGCCCTGGCAGTGCCGCCGGCATGGGCCGGCTGCGGCGGTGGCGGTTCGGCGCCCGCGTCCGAACCGTGGGCGCCGATCGCCATGACCGACGGCGATCCGCAGCCGGTGGTGGTCGCCAGCGCCAATGGCCGCGCCCTTTCCTTGGCGATTGATTGCGGCGCGGACGGCACCGTGCTTGACCTCGCGGCAGCCCGTGCGCTCGGCCTGACCCTGTCCGCCGACACGGTGCCGGGTAGCGGCGGCGCGGGCGACAACGGCGAGATTCGCTGGGCCGTGCTCGACCGCCTGGCCGTCGGGGCGGCGCAAAAGCGTCGCGAACGCATCTATGTCATGGCGTTTCCGAAGGAGTTCATCTGGGACGGTGTCCTGGGTGCGGACTTCCTGCGCGACTTCGGCATGCTGCTGGACTTTCAGCAGCGTCAGGTCGTTCTGGCACCCGCGGGACAGCTGGTGGCGCCCGAGGGTTCGGTGCGCTTGCCGCTGCAGGAGCTGCCTTCCGGCAAGCTGCTGGTGGAGGCGTCGGTCGCCGGAGTCGACGGCTGGATGTCGCTGGACAGCGGCGCCGGCAATGCACTGACGCTGTTCCGGCCGGCGGTGGACCGCCTCGACTTGCGCAACCGTTGGGCTCCGACCGTGCGCATGACCACGGGCGTCACCACGGGCGGCCCGTCTTTCGCCGACGTGGCACGCGCTGACATGTTCGAGCTTGGCCCGTTTCGCTTGGAGCGTCCGATCGTCGAGTTGTCGCTGGCCTCGGCCGGCTTGTTTGCAAGCTCCGCCTGGTTGGGCAACATCGGCTGCGAAGTCCTGCGCCGGTTCACCGTGGGTATCGACATTTCCGCACGATCGCTCTGGCTGCTGCCCAACGACCGCTACGCGTCGGCGTTCAGGGGTCCGATGGCTGGCATGACTTACCGGGACACCGGGCTCGCACTGCAGGTGATCGAGGTCTTGCCAGCGGGGCCTGCGGACGCGGCTGGCGTTCGGCTCGGCGATCGACTCGACGCCGTCAACGGACAGGCGCTCGGCACCGGCCGCTCTGCGGTCTTGCGCAGCGCGTTGCGCGGCGAGCCGGGCGATGCGGTTCGACTGAAAACGCAATCCGGCGAGAGCCGGCTCGTGCTGCGCGAGCTGGTATGAGGCCGCTGCTTCTGGCGCTGCTGATGGTGTTGGCCGGGTGCAGCAGCCGTCAGCTTTGGCAGGCGGGAGAAAGTTGGCAACGCACGCAGTGCCTGCGCGAGCCAAGCCACGAACTGGCCCGCCGTTGCCTTGACCGAATCGCTCCTTGGCCGGAGACGCCGGCACAGCTGCAGACCCGGCCCTGAGCGCACGGTTGCGTAGCGAACCCCACGTGGCGCGCAGATGTCTCGGAGGTAAGCATCCGCAACGCATCAGCTTCGTGCGATGTGCCCATCGCCACAGTCCAGCCCAACCCACGGCAGGAGATTGACGATGACGATGCAGCGAGTACAGCGACGAACGGTGTGCGTGTTGTTTGCGGCGGCCGCGGCGGCCGGTTGTGGCGGCGGCAGTGACGCTTCAGTGGCTGCTCCCGGTTTCCGCAGGGCCGACACGGCCACCGATGCCGAGGCCACGGGTCCGGTGGAACTCTTGCAGGCGCCCTACGACTGGAGCCGCTTTTCCGGCACACATTGGGATGGCCAGACACTCACCGCCGTGCCGCTGGACCGCAGAATCCGGCCCAAGACCAGCGGCAAGTGGTACGCCAATCCGCCGATCAACCTCGCGGGTCCGCGCCTGGATTTCACCGAAGGCTTCGATGTGCAGATCGAAGTCGATGTCGACCAGCATCCCGACAAGGCCGCGTTCGTCGATCTCTACGGCAGCCTTCCGATCGGCTACGACGAGTGGCGCATCGACGGACGTCACGTGCGCTGGCGCGTTGTGGATGGCACAGCCGAGGTGTGGGTCAACATGGTGCAGCAGGACATGCGTGCCGAAGGACTGGGCGCGCGCGCCACACTCGGGCTGGCAAAGCGCGGCTCGACGCTCGTCTTCAGTGTGGACGGCCAGGAGATCGGTCGCTTCGAGGAGACGCCGGCGGAACCCGTCTTCGCTGATGGCAAGCTCTACTTCGGGTTGGACGCTGAGCTGGGCGGCGGCTTCGCGGTCACCCGCGTCGCCGTGTCGGGCGCGCAGGTGGTTGACAACGGGGCCGAGTTGATCAGAGCCTACGAGTCACCGACTGACTCGCTGCGTGCGCTGGCCTCGCAGCGGGCCGATCCGTTGTGGATCGGTACGGCTGCCAATGCCGATGCACTGCTGGCCGACCCTCGGTATGGTCCATTGCTGGCGCAACAGGCCTCGATGATCACACCGGAACTTCACTTCAAGTTCCAGGCCATTCACCCGCAGCCGGCACACTACGCCTTCGCAGAGGCCGACGCCCTCGTTGCGTTCGCTGAGGCCAATGCCATGCGGGTGCATGGGCACACCCTCGTGTGGCACGAAGCGCTGCCGCAGTGGGTATGGGATCTGTACGCTGCCGGCGATCGCGACGTAGATCTGGTTCTCGATGCATCGCGCCTGCGCGCAGTAGCGCACGCGCAGATATGCATAGCGTTCATCCGTACAAAACGGGACGAAGATGATCTGCGCGCCCTGTTCGACGGCGATGCGCGTCAGTTCCGGAAACTCGATGTCATAGCAGATCTGGATCGCGATTTTCCCGCGATCCGTATCGAACACTTCGACGGAATCACCCGGTTGAACGCCCCACCACTCACGTTCGCTCGGCGTGATGTGCAGCTTGTACTGCTTCTCGAGCGTGCCGTCGCGACGGAACAGGTACGAGATGTTGTAGAGCGACTCGCCCTCCATCGTGAAGTGTGATCCGCCGATGATGTTCACGTTGTACTTCACCGCCATCTGCGTGAAGAGTTCGAGGTATCGCGGCGTGAACTCGGCAAGCTCGCGCATCGCGATCGACGGATGATCCGCGCGGATGAACGACAGCAGCTGTGTCGTCACCATTTCGGGAAAGAGAATGAAATCGCATTTGTAATCCGACGCGACGTCGACGAAATACGCACACTGCTGCGCGAAGTCGTTGAACGACTCAATCTGTCGCATCTGGTATTGCACGACGCACACGCGGACCGGCGCGACCCAGACGAAGTTGCCCTTGAGCGGCGGCTTGTAGTCGATGTTCGGCCACTCGAGAAAAGTGGCGTAGCCCTTCGACTCGACGTCCTCAGGAAGGTAATTCGGGATCAGTCGTTTCAGGACGAATCCGTGCGCGAGCTGTTTCGACAGGACCGGGTCCATCAGATCCTTGTTCATCACGCGATCGAGGTACTCACGCGCACTCAGCTCGCCAGCAAACTTCCCATATCCAGGAATGCGGCCTCCGATCACGATGCGCATCAGGTTCATCGATCGAGCCAGCTGCTTTCGGGCGTCGTACAGGCGTCGAGCGAGTTTCAGACCGCGGGCCGACGGATCGACCATCATCTCGATTCCGTACAGTGTGTTCCCGACCGGATTGTGATTTCGGATGAAGCCGTTGTCGGAAATCTCTTCCCAACTCTGCCAGTCTTTGTACATCGCGAAATCGAGAATGACGGAGCT
>CADEEN010000190.1 GCA_902826345.1 uncultured Burkholderiales bacterium
CGAGCACCCGGGCATTGACGCCCATGTCGATGATCTCGCCTTCGCGGCTGATGCCTTCGCCGTACAGGATGTCGAACTCGGCGGTCTTGAAGGGCGGCGCGACCTTGTTCTTGACGACCTTCACCTTGGTTTCGTTGCCGATCGACTCGTCACCCCGCTTGATGGTGCCGGTGCGGCGGATGTCGAGCCGCACCGAGGCGTAGAACTTGAGCGCATTGCCGCCGGTGGTGGTTTCCGGGTTGCCGAACATGACACCGATCTTCATGCGGATCTGGTTGATAAAGATGACCATGGTGTTGGTCTTCTTGATGTTGGCGGTGAGCTTGCGCAGGGCCTGGCTCATCAAGCGGGCTTGCAGGCCGGGCAGCGAATCACCCATCTCGCCTTCGAGTTCGGCCTTGGGCGTCAGCGCGGCCACCGAGTCGATGACGATCAGATCGATCGAGCCCGAGCGCACCAGCGCATCGACGATCTCGAGCGCCTGCTCGCCCGTGTCGGGCTGGCTGATCAGCAGCTCTTGCAGGTTGACGCCGAGCTTTTGTGCGTACTGCGTGTCCAGCGCGTGCTCGGCATCGATGAAGGCGCAGGTGCCGGCCACCTTCTGCATCTGGGCGATGACCTGCAGCGTCAGCGTGGTCTTGCCGCTCGACTCCGGGCCGTAGATCTCGATCACCCGGCCGCGCGGCAGGCCGCCGATGCCCAGGGCAATGTCCAGGCCGAGCGAGCCGGTGGACACGGCCTCGATGGCCTCCACCGCCTCGCCGTCGCCCAGGCGCATGATCGAGCCCTTGCCGAACTGTTTTTCGATCTGCGCCAGGGCGGCTTGCAAGGCCTTGGCTTTTTCGGTGTTGAGGGCTTTGACGGGGGCGTCCATGCGGTGTCTCCGGTGAATGTGGGGCGGTTGTTCGGGTTGCGGCGCAAGGTCCGCGATAACTGGATATTCGTACAGGTCTGGTTTCTCGTCAAGCGGTTCCGCACCCGGGCTTCCTAGAATTCGGTTCAGGAGACGATGGCGATGCGAGTACTCGTGGCCGAAGACGATACGGTGCTGGCCGATGGCCTGCTGCGCTCGCTGCGCGCCGCAGGTTATGCCGTGGACCACGTGGCCTCGGGCAGCGAGGCCGAGGCGGCGCTGGCCTCGCACGAGTTCGATCTGGTGATCCTCGACCTCGGCCTGCCCAAGGTGCATGGCCTGGAGGTGCTGCGCAAGTTCCGCGCGCGCGGCTCGGCCACGCCGGTGTTGATCCTGACCGCTGCCGACAGCGTCGACCAGCGCGTCAAGGGGCTCGATCTCGGCGCCGACGACTACATGGCCAAGCCGTTTTCGCTGCAAGAACTCGAAGCCCGCGTGCGCGCGCTGATGCGGCGCGGCCTGGGCACTGCCAGCAGCGTCTTGAAGCATGGCCCGCTGACCTTCGACGCCACCGGCCGCGTCTGCTACATCAACGAGCAGATGATCGAGCTGTCGGCGCGCGAGATCTCGCTGCTCGAAGTGCTGCTGCAGCGCGCCGGCCGGCTGGTCAGCAAGGACCAGCTCGTCGAGCGGCTGTGCGAGTGGGGCGAGGAGGTCAGCAACAACGCCATCGAGGTCTACGTGCACCGGCTGCGCAAGAAGATCGAGCAGGGACCGATCCGCATCGCCACGGTGCGGGGTCTGGGCTATTGCCTGGAGAAAATCGCGTCATGACCAGCCCTTGCTCGCTGGCCTTGCGTGCCTGACAAGTCGCCGCCGAGCGCAAAGCCGCAGCGCTCGCTGTTCGGCGAGATCCTCGACTGGCTGCTGGTGCCGCTGCTGCTGCTGTGGCCGCTGTCGGTGATCGTCATCTGGCTGTCGGCGCAGGCCATCGCCAACCGGCCGTTCGACCGCGAGCTGGCGGAGACGGCGCGCACATTGGCGCGGAGCGTCACCGTGCCGCCGGCGCCGGCGCCGCGCGCACAGATCAACCTGCCCGAGGTCTCGGTGGCCATCCTGCGCGGCGAGGAGTCGGAGAACTTCTACTTCCAGATCCTCGGCACGCGCGGCGAGCACCTGGCCGGCGACCGCGTGTTGCCGGTGCCCGAGGAGGCACCGCGCAACGACGGTGAGGTGCGTCTGCGCGACGACGAGCTCGATGGCCGCGAGGTCCGCGTGGCCTACCTGTGGCTGCCCGCCGCAGCGACGCTGGCGGCGGACGACCTGTCGCCGCCGCTGGTGCTGCCGCTCGTTCAGGTGGCCGAAACGCTCGACAAGCGCTCGCAGCTGGCCACCGAGATCGCGCGCGGCGTCATGCTGTCGCAGTTCGCCATCTTGCCGCTGGCGGTGGTGCTGATCTGGTTTGCGTTGACGCGCGGCCTGCGCCCGCTCGATGAGCTGCAGCGCCGCATCCGCCAGCGCGCCATCGGCGACCTGTCACCGATCGACGAGCGGGCGGCGCCGGAGGAGGTCAGCCCGTTGGTGGCGGCGATCAACGACCTGCTGGCGCGGCTGGACCGCTCGATCGGCGTGCAGAAGCATTTCCTGGCCGATGCCGCGCATCAACTGAAGACGCCGCTGGCGGGGCTGCGCATGCAGGCCGAGCTGGCGCAGCGCGAGGTCGAGAGCGGCGACAACAAGGCGGTCAAGCGCTCGCTGCAGCAGATTGCGCGCTCGTCGCAGCAGGCGGCGCACATGGTCAACCAGTTGCTGGCGATGGCGCGCGCCGAAGACGCCAACGAAGCGCGCCGCGTCACGCCGTTCAACCTCTCGGCGCTGGCCACCGAGGTCGTGCACGACTTCGTGCCGCGCGCGCTGGCCAAGGGGCTCGATCTCGGCTACGAGGGCCCGGGGGCGAAGGACGTTGCGGCGCCGCGTGTCGTCGGCGAAGCGCTGCTGGTGCGCGAACTGATCCGCAACCTGGTCGACAACGCCGTGCAGTACACCCCCGGCGGCGGCACGGTGACGGTGCGGCTGTTGCCCGACCCCTACGGCCAGGTGGCCGTGCTGCAGGTCGAGGACAACGGCCCCGGCATTGCGCAGGATGAGCGCGAGCTGGTGTTCCAACCGTTCTATCGCGCGCTCGGCTCCGACGTTGACGGCTCGGGGCTCGGGCTGGCTATCGTGCGCGAGATCGCCGAGCGCCATGGCGGCACGGTGGTGATCGAGGCGACGAACCCGCGGGCGGTGTCGCCGGGCACGCGGTTCACGGTGCGGCTGCCCACAGCCGCGGCCGCCTAGCTTTGCATCAACCTGCGGCTGCGCGCAATCGACATCAGCATGCCGATCGCGAGGCCCAGCGTCACCATCGCCGTGCCGCCGTAGCTGACGAACGGCAGCGGGATGCCGACGACGGGCAGGATGCCGCTGACCATGCCCATGTTGACGAAGACGTAGGTGAAGATCGACAACGTGATCGAGCCGGCAAGCAAGCGTGCGAACAGCGTCGGCGCCACGGCGGCGATGAACAGGCCGCGAAAGATCAGGAAGGTGAAGGCCAGCAGCAGGCCGATCGTGCCGACGAGGCCGAACTCTTCCGAGAACGCGGCGAAGATGAAGTCGGTGGTGCGCTCGGGGATGAACTCGAGGTGCGTCTGCGTGCCCTGCATGAAGCCCTTGCCGTAGAGGCCGCCGGAGCCGATGGCGATCATGCCCTGCAGGATGTGAAAGCCCTTGCCCAGTGGGTCCTTCGACGGGTCGAGCAGCGTGCACACGCGTGTCTTCTGGTACTCCTTCAACACCTGCCAATCGACACCGGGCTGGCAGATCGTCGGCTCGGAGACGATCAGCGCGGCGATGCCGACGACGGCGGCCAGCATCACCGGCACGATCAACTTCCACGACAAGCCGGCGAAGAACAGGACGTACAGGCCGGCGGACAGGATCAGCAGCGACGTGCCCAGGTCGGGCTGCTTGACGACGAGGCCGAACGGCACCAGCAGGATCAGCGCCGCGATGATCCACTCTGCCGCGCGCATGCGGCCCTCACAGGTCTGGAACCACCAGGCCAGCATCAATGGCGTGGCCAGTTTCAGGATCTCGCTCGGCTGGATCACCGTGACGCCGATGTTGAGCCAGCGTGTCGCGCCCTTCTTGCTGATGCCGAACAGCGCCGTCGCGATCAACAAGGCCACGCCGAACAGGTACACCGGCACCGCCAGCGCCATCAGGCGCTGCGGAGGCACCTGCGACACCAGCCACAGGATCGCCAGTGCGATCAGCATGTTGCGGCCGTGGTCGATGAAGCGCGTGCCGTGGTCGAAGCCGGCCGAGTACATCGTCATCAGGCCGAATGCGGCGAGGATGAGGACGGCCGTGGTCAGCAGCGCGTCGAAGCCGAAGAGGATCGGCTTGATGCGCTGCCACGCCGACGGCTGTTCGTAGACAGAGCTCATTTTTTGTCGTTCAGCGCCACCGGCCCCGGCGCGGTGGTCTCGACCGACTGCGCAAAGCCGCCGCCTTGCATGCCCGGCAGTACCACATCCTTGGCGTCGCGCTGCTTGCCGATCGGCGCGGTGGACTTGCCGATCTGCGTCGCGGCGATGTCTTCGTCGCTCGGCCACAGGCCGCTGATCCAGTAGTCGAAGACGCGGCGCGCGATCGGCGCGGCGGCCTCCGAGCCGAAGCCGGCGTTCTCGACGACGACGGCCAGCGCGATCGTCGGCTGGTCCAGCGGTGCAAAGGCGTTGTACAGCGAGTGGTCGCGCTGGTACTCGTCGATCTTGGCGGCGTTGTACTTCTCGTTGGCCTTGATGCCGATGGCCTGCGCGGTGCCGGTCTTGCCGCCGCTCTTGTACGGCGCGTTGATGAAGGAACGCACCGAGGTGCCCTCCTGCGTCACGCCGTGCAGTGCGCGCTTGATCAGCGCCACGTGCTCCGGGTCGAAGGGCAGCGGTGTCTGCGCCTCCGTGCCCGGGCTGCTCTTGGCGTGGCCGACGGCGGCTTCGACCTCACGCACCAGCCGCGGTTGGAAGCGCTGGCCGCCGGACACCAGCGTCGCCGTGGCATTGGCCAGTTGCAGCATCGTGAAGTTGTTGTAGCCCTGGCCGATGCCCAGCGAAATCGTCTCGCCGGCGTACCAGCGCTGCTGCTCGGGTTTCTTGTAGGCCTTCTTCTTCCACGCCGTCGAGGGCAGCAGCCCGGTGACTTCGCCGTCGAGGTCGATGCCGGTCTTGCGGCCGAAGCCCATCGGCGAGAGCTGCTCGTGCATCAGGTCCACGCCCATCTCATTGGCCAGCGAGTAGTAGTAGACGTTGCTCGACTTGACGATCGAGCGGTACATGTCCACGGCGCCCAGGCCGTGGTCGCCGTGGCTGCGGAAGGTGTGATTGCCGAAGACGAAGCTGCCGCCGTCGTGGATCACCGTGCCGGCGGCGCGCTTGCCCGAATTGAGCGCCGCCATCGCCATGAAGGGCTTGAAGGTCGAGCCCGGCGGGTAGGTGCCGCGCAGCGCGCGATTCAAGAGCGGCTTGTCGATGCTCTCGTTCAACTCTTTCCAGCTCTCGCTGTCGATGCCATCGACGAACAGGTTCGGGTCGAACGTGGGCTTGCTGACGAAGGCCAGCACTTCGCCGTTGCGTGGATCGATCGCCACCAGCGCGCCGCGGCGCTCGCCGAACATCTGCTCGACCAGCGCCTGCAGCTTGATGTCGATCGACAGGTAGATCTGGTCGCCCGGCGTCGCCGCCTTGTGGTCCAGGCGGCGCACCGCGCGACCGCCGGCACTGGTTTCGACTTCTTCGACGCCGGTGACACCATGCAGTTGCTGCTCGTAGCGCTGCTCGATGCCGAGCTTGCCGATGTACTCGGTGCCGCGGTAGTTGGCCTGCAACTCGTCTTCCCAATCCTCGATCGCTTCCTTCTCGGCCGTGTTGATGCGGCCGATGTAGCCGAGCAGGTGCGCGCCGGTCTCTCCGAGCGGGTAGTTGCGGAAGAGGCGCGCTTTCACATCGACGCCGGGGAAGCGGAAGCGCTGGGCGACGAAGCGCGCCACTTCGTCGTCGGTCAACTTGGTGCGGATCGGCAGCGACTCGAAGTTCTTGCTGTCGGCCTGCTGGCGTTTGAAGCGGCGGCGGTCGCGCGGCGTGATCTCGACCAGTTCGGCCAGCGCGTCGATTGTCACGTCCAGCGGCTGCGTCAGCCGCGACGGCATGATCTCCAGCGTGTAGGCCGAGTAGTTGTTGGCCAGCACGACGCCGTTGCGATCGACGATCAGGCCGCGGTTGGGCACCACCGGCACGACCGCGGTGCGGTTGTTCTCGGCTTGCGTCGACAGGTCGTCGTGGCGGATGACCTGCAAGTGCACCAGCCGCGCCGCCAGAAGGCTGAAGCAGACGAGCACGAACAACGCCGCGGCCACCAGGCGGATGCGAAAGCCCCCCAGTTCGCGTTCGACGTCGCGCAGTTCAGTCACAGTGGTCGATTTTCGTCGGGATCGGGCGCTCTGCGTTGCGGCGCGAGGAAGACGAACGACACGATCGGCCAAAGTACCGCTTCGAAGCACGGCGCAATGAAGTAGCTCCAGCCGGGGAACAGGTCACCGGCCAGCATGCGCACGACCAGCGACACCAGGTGCGCCAGGATGAACAACGGCAGCACCTGCGCCGCCTGCTGGAACACCGGGAACCAGAGCAGCCTCCTGTGCAGCGCGATGGCGACGAAAGCCAGCAGCGTGTAGGCAAGCGCGTGCTGGCCGAGGATCGAGCCCTGGTGCACGTCCATCAGCAGGCCGAAGAAGAACGAAACGCCGACGCCGACGCGCCGCGGCTGGTGCACGACCCAGAAGGCCAGCGTCAACGCCAGCATGTCCGGCAGCCACGGGCTGCGGCCGAGCGGCAGCATGTTGAAGGCCAGCGCCAGCAGCAGCGTGATGACGATGAAGAGCGGGTTGGCGGGAAGAAGAAGCTGGTCGCCCCGCGGCATGATGCTCATGCGGGGGTCCTCACTTTTTCTTGCCCTTCGCAGGTGCCGACGCCGGCTCGGGCACCGGTGGTGGCGGTAGCTGGTTCTTCAACGGCTCCAGCACCAGCACGTGCCGCACCCGATCGACCGACGCCAGCGGCGCCAGTTCGACCTTGGTGAAGCCGCCATCGGCCTGGCGCTCGACGACGGTCACCTTGGCCACCGGCAGCCCCGGCGGATAAACGCCATCGACCCCCGAGGTGTGCAGCACGTCGCCGACCTTGACGTCGGTGTTGCCCGAGACGAAGCGCAGCTCCAGCGCGCTGCCCTGCGCCACGCCGCCGAAGGCCGCGGCGCGCAGTTGCGTGCGCGTGTTGAGCAGCGGGATCGCGGCGTCGCGGTCGGTCAGCAGCGTGACCTCGGAAGACAGCGGGTAGACGCGCGTCACCTGGCCGATGACGCCGCCTTCGGTGATCACCGGCGAGCCCGGCACCAGGCCCTGAGCCAGGCCGCGGTCGATGTAGAGCTTGCGCGAGAACGGGTCGGCGGCCTCGTACATCACTTCGGCGGCCACCGACTTCACCGTCAACGCGGGCTTGAGTTCGAGCAGGCCGCGCAGCTGCCGGTTCTCGTTGGCCAGGCGCTCGGCGGACTGCGCCTGTTCGGCCTGCAGCACGAGCTGTTTGCGCGCCGCGTCCTCCGCGGCCAGCGCTTTGGCGAGGCCCTGCAGGTAGTCGTTGCCGCCGAGCGCCACATCGACCGGCACCAGCAGCGAGCGCTGCACCGGCGCCAGCGCCGCGGCGATCGCCGAACGCAGCGGCGCGATGACGGTGAAGCGCGTGTCGGCCACCATCATGAACACCGACAACGCGGTGAAGAAGATCAGCTTGGTGAGCGCCGAGTAGCCCTGGCGAAAGAAGGGCGGCGGCGTGCGGTCGATGGTGCCGAGCTGCAACTTCGGCCTCCGTGTTTCAGTACGTCAGCAGGCTGCTGATCATTCCGAAGTGAAAATCGAGCCCAGGCGCTCCATGCGCTCCAGCGCCATGCCGCAACCGCGCACGACGCAGGTCAGCGGGTCTTCGGCCACCAGCA
>CADEEN010000191.1 GCA_902826345.1 uncultured Burkholderiales bacterium
GTCGCCTACGGCGCGCAAAGCGGCTATCTGCGCGAAGCCTTCTATCGCCAGCAGGTCTGTCTCGACGGCGCCACCGACAAACACATCCAGGTATTCACGATCTGGGCCGGCGGCGAGCTGGTGGGCGTGTGGTCGCCCGAGCGCGAGGTGGACTCGCTGGCGTTGTACGCCCGCGTCGGCGCGATCGCGCCGCACCACGCCCGCACCGGACTGATGAGCCGCGCCACTGCGGGCATGGAGGACGTGGCGCGGGAGATGGGTGCGGCCTTCATGTACGCACTGGTCACGCTCAAGCACCCGTACATGGCGCAGGCCCTCGAGCATGCCGGCTACCGGCTGCTCGGCTTCTGGCCCGACTATGACCGCGCACTCGTCGACGGCGTGGTCAAGCGCGTGTACCAGGCGGTTTACGCCAAGCTGCTGGTGGCCGAGGACCGGGTGTTGAGGCCCGATCCGAAGAACCTGACGCCCGGGGCGAGGGCGCTGTTCGAGTTGCTGTTTTCGGACTGACCCGCAGTAAGTGTCGTCAGCGGTACACGTTCTTGCGGTTGCCGACCCGCACTACGAGGACGCGCAGCCCCCGATCCTGAATCTCGGCGACGACACGGTAGTCACCGACACGGTACTTCCAGAACTCGCCGAGTTCCGAGCCCTTCAGCGCCTGTCCAACGCCGCGGGGGTCACCGCGCACGACCACGCGGTCGTGGAGGAAAGCCAGGATGCGTCGCCCGGCCTGTCGATCGAGTTTGTCGAGTTCGCGCAGCGCCGTTGTTGCGAACTCAACTTTCCAAGCCATAGCGCTTCATCACCTCGTCAAGCGCCACGGTGCCGGTGCGACCGGCGCGCACGCTGCGCAGCCGCTGCTCGGCCAGATGCAAGTCTTCCAGGTCCTCTAGATGCTCGTTGATCGCTTCGAGCATGTAGTAGGTCTTGCTGCGGCCGGTGCGATCTGCAAGCTTTTGCAGGCGTTCGGACAGGTCGTCGGGCAGGCGGAGGGAGACGGCGGTCATGAAAAAGCCCTGTCAACAACTGATATACAAGTATCTCACGCCGGCATCTCAGGCCATGCACTTGGACTCATGTCGCCCCTTCCTTCACGCTTTGCAGCATGTAGCCGAACTTGTCCTTGATGAGTGCCTTACGTGCTTCAACGAAGTCGTCGTACCGGTCGAGTTTCCAAAGTGACGGGTCGTTCGGAATCAGGTGCAAGCGCAGGTACTGCGCTTGCACTTCTGGCGACGGAAATCGCGACACTGCAAACCACTCGGCGGGCGTTGTGTCGCACTTGCCCGCGAAACCGTTCTCGTCGGCTGTCAAGAGCATGCAGTTCGCGATTTGATCGCGATGCTCAGCCCGGTAGTGCAGAATATTTCGCTTGCCGCTCTCTGGGTTGATGTCCTTCACCGTCTTCAACACGCTCTGCGGAAAGATGTGATCGATTTGGGGGCCGTTGGCGTCGAGAGCCGGCGAATAGTCGAACTCCCGATACCAGAGGTTGAAGAACAGATGAATTGATCGCGAACCGTAGTACTGCTCGAAGATTACATCTGGTGTGATCTCCATGCTGCGCCCATCGGCACGGATCACGCCGTAGGCCTCAGAGAGCAGGAAGTCCTGTTGCTCCTGGATGTTGCGAACCAACTTGTCGATCAGGTTGTCTGGGCTGCCGCCAAATACGCCGGTCGCCAGTACCCGAAGCAGGTATGCAGGCATGTCTTTGTTCGCGGCGAATTTTTCGGGGAAGTGGTACCGGTAGTAGATGAGCGGAATCAGCGCCAAGTACGACGGCATGGCTCTGTCGGAGCGGATGTAGGTCTTCGCAAACAGCAGGTCTCGTACAGCCCTAATGGCTTCGGACAAATCAGCCCATTTGTCGATGATTTCTTCCTTGGTCTTGCCATCGCGGAACTTGCCCACTTCGTAGCGCGCACCTTTGCCAAGGACAGCGAGGCAAGCCTTCAGCACGAAATCGCGGTCGAAAGCGAAACTTCCCTGATTCAAGTCTTCCAGCAAGGTTTCCATCTCGCCGTCGGCGGCGTCCCAGCTCGTCGCCAGCAAGGAGAACAACAGGTCTGACTTGCCGAGCTTGGTGCCGCCCGAGTTGGCACGGATAAAGATCTCGACGATGTCGTCGACCCGATACGCTTCCGGGTTTTCAATGCCGTCAAGTTCTTGGAAAGTGATGTTGTCGTCGCTGACGAACTCCTGCCGTGCACGTTGGACGTTCCGCTCCACCAATCGCTTATCGCCCTCGGAGAGAGGCGCTGGAGCCAAGCTGACAAGCCCTTGCGCAATTTCGCCAGGCAGCTTGCTTTTCGGATGGACGATGTCTTTGAACCTCACCCACGGCCAGGTGACGGCCGCTTTCTCCTTGAAGGCGAATCGATAGCGGATGTCTTCGGGTGCGGCCATGACACCGCTCAACAAGTCGAAGTACAACTCGCGCCCAAAGTAGCTTCCGCGCAAGCCGATAAACAAGCTCTGTAAGCGCTGTTGCCCATCAAGCACCATCATCTTCGACCGTGTGTTGTCCGGTACATGAAAGTTGGTGAGCTTGAGGTCGGGCACAAAGTTATCAATGAACTTGCGATGCTTGACGGGCTCCCTCGTCTTCCACACCAAGAGCGTGCTGATGGGGTACTCGCGCATGATCGAGTCAAACAGCCGCGCGATCTGATCTTCGTTCCAAACGAATGGGCGTTGGATGTTGGGCAGCCAGAAGCCGCCGCCCTCCGCCTCGTCGTCGTTGAGATAGCTGACGATCCTCCGAATGTCCAGTTTCTTGTTCTGCACAGTGTCGAACCTCCTTCAGAACACAAAGCGAGCGAAAGCCTGCCCTTCTGGCTGTCAATGATTGTCCCGCGGCACGAAGGCCCCCCGCTTGCCGCGCAGGAAGTCGAGGTCCGCGCCTTCATCGGCCTGCAGCACGTGGTCGATGTACAGCTTCCAATAGCCGGAATCGAGCGCCGGCTTGGGCGGCTGCCAGTCGGCGCGGCGCTTGGCGAGTTCCTCGTCGCTGACGTGCAGATGCAACTTGCGCGCCGCCACGTCGAGCGTGATCCGGTCGCCGTTCTTCACCAGCGCCAACGGCCCGCCGGCCGCGGCTTCGGGCGCCGTGTGCAGCACCACGGTGCCATACGCGGTGCCGCTCATGCGCGCGTCGCTGATGCGGACCATGTCGGTGATGCCTTTGCGCAAGACCTTCGGCGGCAGCGGCATGTTGCCGACCTCGGCCATGCCGGGGTAGCCCTTGGGGCCGCAGTGCTTCAACACCAGCACGCAGGTCTCGTCGACGTCGAGGCTTTCGTCGTCGATGCGGCGGTGGAAGTCTTCGATGTTCTCGAACACCACCGCGCGGCCGGTGTGCTGCATCAGCGCCGGTGTGGCCGCGCTCGGCTTGATGACGGCGCCGCGCGGCGCGAGGTTGCCCTTCAACACCGCGATGCCGGCCTTGTCCTTGAACGGCGCGGCCACGCTCTTGATCACGTCGGCATTCCAGTTCTTCGCATCGCCCACGTTCTCGGCAATGGTCCTGCCGTTGGCGGTGACGGCGCTGCCGTGCAGCAGCGGCAGGATCTCCTTCATCACCACCGGCAGGCCACCGGCGTAGCAGAAGTCTTCCATCAGGTACTGGCCGCTCGGCTGCAGGTTGACCAGGCACGGCAGCTCGCTGGCCAGGCGGTCGAAGTCTTCGATCGTCAGCTTCAGGCCCAGGCGGCCTGCGATGGCGATCAGGTGGATGACGGCGTTGGTCGAGCCGCCGATCGCGGCCAGCGTGCGGATCGCGTTCTCGAAGGCTTCGCGCGTGAGGATCGTTGACAGCTTCTGGTCTTCGTGGACCATGTCGACGATGCGCCGCCCCGCTTCGCGCGCGATCACGTTGCGGCGGCCATCGACGGCCGGGTACGCCGCGTTGCCGGGCAGGCCGACGCCGAGCGCCTCGACCATGCTCGCCATCGTGCTCGCCGTGCCCATCGTCATGCAGTGGCCGTGGCTTCTGTGCATGCAGCTTTCGGCTTCGAAGAACTCGGCGAGTTTGAGCGTACCGGCGCGCACCTGCTCGCTCATGCTCCACACCCCCGTGCCGGAGCCGAGTTGCTGATCGCGCCAGCGGCCGTTCAACATCGGCCCGCCGGACACGCCGATCGTCGGCAGGTCCGCGCTCGCCGCACCCATCAGCAGCGACGGCGTCGTCTTGTCGCAACCCATCAGCAGCACCACGCCGTCGATCGGGTTGCCGCGGATCGACTCCTCGACGTCCATCGACGCCAGGTTGCGGTACAGCATCGCGGTGGGCCGCAGAAGGGTCTCGCCCAGGCTCATCACCGGGAACTCGAGCGGGAAGCCGCCCGACTCGTAGACGCCGATCTTCACCTGCTCGGCCAGCGTGCGGAAATGCGAGTTGCACGGCGTGAGTTCGGAGAACGTATTGCAGATGCCGATGACCGGGCGGCCGTCGAACTGGTCATGCGGCACGCCCTTGCCCTTGACCCAGCTGCGGTAGGCGAAACCGTCGCGGTCCTGGCGGCCGAACCATTGCTGGCTGCGCAGCTCATGCGCTGGTTTTTTCTTCGCGGGCAGGTTGCTTTTGCTCATGATCGGGTGTTGATGACGCTGGGGTGGGCGAGGGCTTCGACCGAGCGCACCGGTTTGCTGGTGATCGTGGCGAGCAGCTTGGCGGCGCGATCGACCGCGGCCTGCTTGCGCGAGCGGCCGATGTAGGCGCGCGACGAGCGGCCGAGGTACAGACTGATCGACCAGTGCTCGGGCTTGCTGCCGTCTTCGGCGCGCGGGTGATGAACGATGTCGATCGACTGGATGGCGTCGAACGTGGCCAGCAGCTTGTCGCCCCAGAGCACGTTGCGCGCCGCGCCATCGACGGTGACCTCGCGGTTGTCGCTGCTGAAGATGACGCGCATCTGCTCTTGCTCGATGACGGCCAGCCAGTAGCGCGGGAACAGCAACGACTGCACGACGCTGACGCAGCGCTGCCACGTGCTGGCGAGGGTGGACATGCATGCATTCTGCGCGAGCGGGTGCGTCAGCGGATCGGGTGGTTCATCAGCAGTTCTCGGGCGGCCGAGACGACGGCGTCGGCGGTGATGCCGAAGTGTCGATACAGCGCGTCGGCCGGCCCCGAGGCGCCGAAGCCGCGCATGCCGATGAAAGCGCCGCGCTCGCCGAGGTAGCAGTCCCAGCCGAAGCGCAGTGCCGCTTCGACGGCCACGCGTGCAGTGCCGGGGCCGAGCACGGCGTGGCGGTAGCTGACGTCCTGTTCGTCAAAGAGCTCCCAGCACGGCATCGACACCACGGCAGTGGCCACGCCCTCGGCTTGCAACGCATGACGCGCTTGCACGGCGATCAGCACTTCGGAGCCGGTGGCGAGCAGCGTGACCCGTCGCCGGCCGCCATCGGCCTCGGCGAGCACGTAGGCGCCGCGGCGGCAACGGTTCTCTGCGCTGCCGTCGTCGCTGCGCACGCGCGGCAGCGCTTGGCGCGCGAAGACCAGGCACACCGGGCCGCTGCTGTGCTCGAGCGCGAGCTGCCAGCACTCGGCCGCTTCGGTGGCATCGGCCGGGCGCATGACGAGCAGGTTCGGCATCGCGCGCAGCGACGCCAGCACCTCCACCGGCTGGTGCGTCGGCCCGTTGCTGCCGATGCCGATCGAGTCGTGGCTGAAGATGAAGGTCACCGGCAGGCCCATCAACGCGGCCATGCGCATCGCCGGGCGCTCGTAGTCGGCGAAGGCGAGATACGTCACCGCCGCGGGCCGCAACCCGCCATGTGCGGACATGCCGTTGGCCATCGCGGCCATGACGTGTTCGCGCACGCCGCAGTGCAGGTAGGCGCCGCTTCTGTCGTCGGCAGTGAAGGCGTGCAAGCGGCGCTTGTGCGCGGTCGGCGCTTCGAGGTCGGCGCACAGCACCAAACGCTCGGGCAGCACATCGGTCAGCGCGTCGTGGATGTCGGACGAGAGGTTGATGCCACCTTGCGGTGGCGGGTTGATGCCGCCTTTGGGCCCGTCGGCGGCGGCGCGCTGTTGGTGTGCGCGCAGCACGTCCTGCCAACCGGCAGGGAGCTCGCCGCGCATCACGCGCTCGAACTCGGCGCGCTGCGCCGCAGGCAATGCGGCCACGCGCGCTTGCCATGCATCGTGTGCGCTGCGTGAGCGCCGGCCGGCGGCCCGCCAAGCATCCAACACCGGCGCAGGCGTTTCGAACGGCGCGTGCGGCCAGTCGAGCGCCTCGCGCGCCGCGGCCGCATCGGCCTCGAACAGCCGCGCGCTGTGGCCGCCGCGCTGGCCCTGCAGCCGCGCGATGCCGCGCGCGATGACGGTGCGGCAGGCCAGCAGCGATGGCCGCGGATCGGCGCGCGCCGCGTCGAGCGCGGCCGACACGGCGTCGACGTCGTGGCCATCGAGCGCCTGCACGTGCCAGCCGGCGACGCGGAATCGCTCGGCCACGTCTTCGCTGATCGACAGCGACGTGCTGCCGTCGTCGGTGATGCGGTTGTCGTCCCAGAGGAAGGTCAGTTTGCCCAGGCGCAGATGCCCGGCCAGCGCGATCGCTTCCTGGCCGACGCCTTCCTGCAGGCAGCCGTCGCCGACGAAGGCGTAGGTGCGGTGATCGACCAGCGCGTCGCCGAAGCGCGCATTCAGATGAGCTTCGGCGACAGCCATGCCGAGCGCGTTGGCGATGCCCTGGCCGAGCGGGCCGGTGGTGACCTCGATGCCGGCGGCGGGGTCGATCTCCGGATGGCCGGCGCAGTGCGAGCCGAGCACGCGGAAGGTCTTGATCTGATCGAGCAATATGCGCTCGTGGCCGGTGAGGTGCAGCAGCGCGTAGAGCAGCATCGAGCCGTGGCCGTTGGACAGCACGACGCGGTCGCGGTCCCACCAGGTGGGCGCGGCAGCGTCGAACTTCAGATGCTGCGTGTACAGCGCCGTTGCGATCTCGGCCATGCCCAGCGGCACGCCTTGGTGGCCCTCGCCGGCGCGCACGATGGCGTCGATGGCGAGAAAACGGATCGCGTGCGCGAGACGCTGCGGGTCCACGCGCTCAGGCGGACTTGCCGAGTCCGTTCTGCGCGGCGACGAACTCGGCCAGCATCGGCACGAAGCGTTGGCCCTGGCCTGCGGCTTCCATTGCCGCGAAACTGTTCTTCACCAGCGTCTGGAGGTTGTTGACGGCGCCGACCTCGTTGGCCATCGACGCGAGATAGCGCATGTCCTTGTGCGCATTGCTGATGCTGAACTTGTGCGCCTCTTCGTTGCCGGAGAGGCTGTACTGGATGAAGGTGTCGTAGAAGCCGCAGCGCATGCGGCCGGCGCCGATGACGCTGTGGAACTGCTCTACCGACAGGCCCGCCTTGCGAGCGATCGCCAGCGCCTCGGCGTACAGCGCGGCATAGCCCATGGCGACGAAGTTGTTGACCAGCTTCATCTTGTGGCCCAGCCCGAGCGGCCCGAGATGCACGACGTTGCCGGCCCAGCAGCGCAGCACCGGCTCGATCGCGGCAAAGGTGGCGTCGTCGCAGCCGACCATCGTGTCGAGCGTGCCTTCTTCGGCTTCCTTCGGCGTGCGCGACAGCGGCGCATCGACGAGGGTCATGCCGGCGGCTGCGAGCTCTTCGCCGAGAGCCAGCGTGGACACCGGGTTCGACGTCGAGCAGTCGATGACGATCAGGCCTCGCTTGCCGCTGGCGATGACGCCGTCGGGCCCGCGCAGATTGGCCTCGACCTGCGGCGAGCCGGTGACGCACAGGTGCACGATGTCGCATTGCGATGCGAGCTCGCGCGGCGTCTTCGCTTCTGTCGCACCGAGCGACTTCAGATGCTCGACGGGTTCGCGATTGCGATGGCCGAGCACGACCAGCGGATGGCCCTTGGTGACGAGGTTCTTCGC
>CADEEN010000192.1:0-1303 GCA_902826345.1 uncultured Burkholderiales bacterium
GCCGTCATCGGCCCGTACGTCACCAACGCCGTCGGCAAACGCCAGGCCAAGCGCCTGGCGCTGACGACGGCGCGCATCGGTGCGCCGGAAGCGCTTGCCATCGGCCTGGTGCAGCAGGTGGTGCCGCTGGCCGAACTCGACGCCGCGGTCGATGCCACCGTCACGCAACTGCTCGCCGGCAGCCCGAACGCGCAGCGCGAGATCAAGCAGCTCTTCGCCCAGCTCGAGGTCGGCCCGATCACGGCCGAGGTGCGCGAACTCACCGCGCAGACCATCAGCCGCGTGCGCGGCAGCGACGAAGCCAAGGAAGGCTTTGCCGCCTTTCTCGCCAAGCGTGCTCCCCAGTGGATCCCGAAGCCATGACGCTCAAGCTCCAAGGCCGCCCCGTGCTCGTCGTCGGCGCCGGCATCATGGGCGCAGGCATCGCACAGACCGCCGCGCAGGCCGGGCATGCGGTGCTGCTGTTCGACGCGCGCGAAGGCGCTGCGCGCGAAGCCAGGACCAGGCTCGCGGCCACCTTCGACGGCCTCGTCGCCAAGGGCAAGCTCACGAGCGATGCCGCACAGGCGACGCTGGCCCGCATCGAGCCGCTGGCCACGATCGAAGGCGCGGCGCAGGTCGGCCTCGTCGTCGAGGCGATCGTCGAAATGCTCGACGCGAAGCGCGCGCTGTTCAGGCAGCTCGAATCGATCGTCGATGCGCACTGCGTGCTCGCCACCAACACCTCGTCGATCTCGGTCACCGCCATCGCCAACGGCCTGCAGCATCCGGGCCGCCTGGTCGGCATGCACTTCTTCAACCCGGTGCCGCTGATGAAGCTGGTCGAGGTGGTGAGCGGGCTGCACACCGACCCCGCTGTCGCCGAGGCCATCTTCGCCTTGGGCACGCAGTGGGGCAAGACGCCGGTGCACGCCAAGAGCACGCCCGGCTTCATCGTCAACCGCATCGCGCGGCCCTTCTATGCCGAGTCGTTGGCGTTGCTGCAGGAACAGGCCGCCACGCCGCAGGTGCTGGACGCCTGCCTCAAGGCGGCGGGATTTCGCATGGGGCCGTGCGAGCTGATGGACCTGATCGGCCACGACACCAACTTCGCGGTCACGAACTCGGTCTACGAGGCCAACTTCTTCGACAAGCGCTACGTGCCGTCCTTGCTGCAGAAGGAGATGGTCGATGGCGGCCTGCTCGGACGCAAGAGCGGTCGCGGCTTCTACCTCTACCCGCAGGGCGCACCGGCGCTGCCGGTGGCCCTGATCGACGCGCCCCACCCCGCCCGCGAAGTGGTCGTGCATGGCGACGGCCCGAC
>CADEEN010000192.1:1313-7902 GCA_902826345.1 uncultured Burkholderiales bacterium
GGGCTGGGGCCCCGCCCGCGAGCACGCCAGCGCCTGGGTCGGCGTGGCGATCGACGGCGCGCGCCTGGTGATGACCGACGGGCGTACCGCAAGCGAACACGCGGCGGCGATGGACACCGACAACGTCGCCGTCTTCGACCGCCCGCTCGTCCTGCCTGGCGCACCCGGCGGGTCAGGCAACGCGCTCGCCTTCGCCGTGGCCGCGAGCGCGAGCGAGGGTTGGCATGCGCAGGCCGCGGCCTGGCTGGCCGCGCTCGGCTTCGCGCCGCTGCCGCTGGCCGACACGCCCGGCCTCGTCGTCGCCCGCACCGTGGCGATGCTGATCAACGAAGCCGCCGACGCAGTGCAGCAGGGCGTGTGCAGCCAGGACAGCGCCGACGCCGCGATGAAGCTCGGCGTCAACTACCCGCGCGGCCCGTTCGAATGGCTGGCGCAATGGAGCGCGCGCGAAGTCGTCGCGCTGCTCGACGCGCTCGATCATCACTACCGCGGCGAGCGCTACCGCGCGAGTCCTTTGCTGCGACGCAGAACATGACAGAACGCTTCGACCTCGGCCCCCATCTGCACGCGGTGATCGGCAACGACGGCGTCGCCGAACTCGTCTTCGGCCCCGAAGGCGGCATGCCCTTCACCGACCTGCAGGGCCATGCCGAACTCGGCACCGTCTGGGCGCGGCTCGCGGCCGAGCCCGGCGTGCGCGCGATCCTCGTGCGCAGCGTCGGCAAGGGCTTCTGCGCCGGAGGCACGCCGGACGTGGTGCAGGGCATGCTCGACAGCCACGAGGCGCGGCTGCGCGTGATGCGCGAGGGCCGCGCCATCGTGCAGGGCATGATCGATTGCGATCTGCCCATCGTCAGCGCGATCAACGGCGCGGCCGTCGGTGCCGGTGCTGCGGTGGCGCTGCTGGCCGACATCTCGGTGGCCGGCCACAAGGCCAAGATCATCGACGGCCACACCAAGATCGGTGTGGCGGCGGGCGACCACGCCGCCGTCGTCTGGCCCCTGCTGTGCGGCATGGCCAAGGCGAAGTACCACCTGATGCTGTGCAACACGATCGACGGCGTGGAGGCCGAGCGCATCGGCCTGGTCAGCGTCGCCGTGCCGGACGAGGAGCTGCAGGCCACGGCACGCCGGATCGCGCTGCAGCTCGCGGCCGGCAGCCCGACGGCGCTGGCCTTCACCAAGCGCAGTCTGAACCACTGGCTGCGCGCGGCGTGGCCGGCGTTCGAGCACTCGCTGGCGCTGGAGATCCTCGGCTTCTCCGGGCCGGATGCGCGCGAAGGCTTCGCCGCGATCAACCAGAAACGCGCGCCACAATTCGCGGGCCGCTGACCCATTCGACACGCCATGACCCAAGCCTTCATCTGCGACGCCCTGCGCACCCCCTTCGGCCGCTACGGCGGCGCGCTGTCGAGCGTGCGCGCCGACGACCTGGGCGCGGTGCCGCTACGCGCGCTGATGGCCCGCCACCGCGCAGTCGATTGGGCCGCGCTCGACGACGTGCTCTACGGTTGCGCCAACCAGGCCGGCGAAGACAACCGCAACGTCGCCCGCATGAGCCTGCTGCTCGCGGGCCTGCCGAAGGACGTGCCGGGCGGCACGATCAACCGCCTCTGCGGCTCGGGCATGGACGCGGTGGGCACCGCGGCGCGCGCCATCAAGAGCGGCGAGGCGCAACTGATGATCGCCGGCGGCGTGGAGAGCATGAGCCGCGCGCCCTTCGTCATGCCCAAGGCCGAGAGCGCGTATTCGCGCGCCAACGCGATCTACGACACCACCATCGGCTGGCGCTTCGTCAACCGGCTGATGAAGGAACAGCACGGCGTGGACTCGATGCCCGAGACCGCCGAGAACGTGGCCGCGGATTTCGGCATCGAGCGCGAAGCGCAGGACCGCATGGCGCTGGCGTCGCAACAGAAGGCGGTGGCAGCGCAACAGCGCGGCTTCTTCGACGCCGAGATCACGCCGGTGACGATCGTGCAGAAGAAGGGCGAGCCGATCGTCGTTGCCAAGGACGAACATCCGCGCGAAACCTCGCTCGAAAGCCTGGCCAAGCTGAAGGGCGTGGTGCGGCCCGACGGCACCGTGACGGCGGGCAACGCCAGCGGCGTCAACGACGGCGCCTGCGCGCTGCTGCTGGCGAGCGAGGCCGGCGCGCTGAAGCACGGCCTCACGCCGCGCGCGCGCGTGCTCGGCATGGCCACCGCCGGCGTCGCGCCGCGCATCATGGGCATCGGCCCGGCACCGGCGACGCGGCGCGTGCTCGAACTGACCGGCCTCACGCTGGATCAGATGGACGTGATCGAACTCAACGAAGCCTTTGCCGCGCAGGGCCTGGCGGTGCTGCGTGACCTCGCGCTGCAAGACGATGACCCGCGCGTCAACCCCAACGGCGGCGCGATTGCCCTGGGCCATCCGCTGGGCGCGAGCGGCGCGCGGCTGGTGACGACCGCGGTGAACCAACTGCACGCGACGCAGGGCCGCTACGCCCTGTGCACGATGTGTATCGGCGTCGGCCAGGGCATCGCGCTCGTCGTCGAGCGGGTTTGATGGTGCGGTGTCGCGGGTAACTTTGCGCCGCTGAACGCGGTGCGCGGTAACCGCGACTCGTACTGTCGGGTGTCCGGTCCTACCGCATCAGGTACGTTGGAGTCGCCGAACCGAACGTGCGCGATGTGCGCACAGCGAACGTTCAGGCGCGACAACCGTACGTCGCTGGGCGGCCAGGAGCGGCCTTCGATCAGAGACCGCTTCGAGCCCCCACGTTCAAGCCCGCCGCCGTATTTGCGGGTGCGCAGCAGCAGCGGCGGCGGCGTTTCTGCCCTGGGTCACTGTGCTGTTGGTCACGTTCATCACGATCCGCCCCGCCATGTGAACATCGACGTCGGCTGCACACTCATTCCTTCACCCTTTAACCCGCCAAATCGCCCAGGCATGCCAATGGAAGTCCCGATGCATGTTTACGTGGTTCGGAAGGACCACGCCAATATGGACTCCCTCCCGTTTCGGTTCGGCGTCCACTTCAAGCGGGACACCTTTCTGGAAGTGTTCGACGTGTCCGACCGTCGGGAGGACTCTCGAAGAGCCGATCGATTTCACGTCAACGCGAAGTTCCGCGTTCCCGACTTGCCAAACGGTCCCGTCCATCGAGGTCACTTCGTTCTGCTCGCCGGAAGCGTCACACCAAAGGTCGTTACCGTATGGCGCACAGAAGACGTTGAGACAGAGACGCACCTCTCCGAACTGATTCGGAACCTTCGCCGCGATGGGATCGTTGCAGTTGACGACTTACTCAGGCTCCACCCTGAGCACGTCAGCGGTAGGCTGAGGTCCGCCGCCCAGTTGTTCGCACGGCTCTTGTCCGATCGAACGGAATCAGACAGGGGCCGGCTCGATATCGCCGCACAACAGGCCCGCGAGGATGCTCAAGGATTGCTGAACGAGATCGCCGAAGCAAACCGGGCAGCTGACGCTGCCAAGGAACATGCACGAGTTGAAGCGGCGGCTCGGGCAGTTGCCGAGAAGGCACGTCACGAGGCAGAAGAGCTTGCATACACCGAGATTCACAGGGCGAGCGAACTGCAAACTCGTGTCGAATCGCTCGAACAGCAATTGCTCGAGGAGCGCAGGCGAGCCAAAGACGAGGGAAGCTCTGTCGTCGTGACCAAGCCCGACACCCTTGTCCGTGTGAATCAGGGAGTGCTCTATCGCGGTTCGTCTTGCACCGAACTGGTAATGGGAGGTGGGTCCCGCCTGTACATGAAGACTTCGACGTTCGATCCGTTAGGTCGGGTGACAACAAAGGCCAAGAGCCTCGAAGGACAGCGAGTCAGAACGACTTGCTGGGACCCCTACAACGCCCCTGGCAAGTGGTCGAGCCAAGGGTACTTCCGGAACGTCTACCCTGTTCCCAACTGACACGAAAACTCACGCGACTATGAGCTCTCCACCATTTGCCCGCCCTGAATTGGCGAAGCTGAGCAGACTCACCGTACCCGACGCCGGACGGTCTCATCCGTTTCCAGTCTCACAGCTGCCAGACCTACTCGAGTCACGCTTCTACTTTGTAGAGCACTTCAAGGAGCGCGACTTCTTGAGGATGCTGAGCAACCCATACTTCATTCGCGAAGTGAACTTCGCAGACATTGCGGTCGAAGTGCCTGGGGTGGCACCGAGCCCAGAGCCGGTCGACATCAAGCTCATGTGGGTGCAATTCACGCCGGACGCGATGACAGTGGGGTACTCCTTTCGCGATCAAGTCCGATGGTTCGTACCTTGGATCGACGTGGGTGCATCAATCGGCGACCTCGATGAGGAGGTTCAACGGTTCTACGACTGCGTCAACTGGGAACAACGAGATGGCGTTCGGCGCGGCATGGAGATGAGCGCCGCATTCACTTTGGGCAAGGTCTGACGACCCTTTCCGCGAGTTTGCTCATCGGGCGGCGCTGCAAGTAGCCGAGCGGCGGCTTCGTGACTGCGCGAAGCGGCGAATGGATGTTCGCTGAGGGTCGTTCTCACACATTCGTCGCGGCAGCTCGAACGATCGCGATGTGAGCGAAGGGAACTGTCACGGTCTGACGCTCAGCGCTTCCTTCGTAGCCAAAGTCACCAGTCGCGGCAATCTCGAACTTCATGGTTCAAGAGGCGCTGGTCCTTCAGCATCCGCGCTGCTGGTCGAGCGCGCTGGGCCTTAACCGATCTCGATCGCCACCTTGCCGAACTGCTGACCCGATGCCAGGCGCGTCAGCGCCTCGGGCACCTGATCCAGCGCGTAGCGGCTGTCGATCACCGGCCGCAGCGGCGAACGCGCGCACAACGCGAGCAGATCGCGGAACTCGGCGAAGCTGCCGAGCGTCGAGCCGAACACCTTCAGCTGGCGGATGAACATGCGGCGCAGGTCGGCACCGGGCTGGTCGCCGCTGGTCGCGCCGCAGGTGACGAGTCGCCCGCCGCGCACCAGGCACTTCAGCGCCGCGCTCCACACGGCCGCACCGACGTTCTCGATCACGACATCGACGCCGCGGCCGCCGGTCAGATCGAGCACCGTGCGCGCGATGTCCTGCGTCGCGCTGTGCACCGCGCCGTCGGCGCCCATCTGCAGCGCGCGTTCGAGCTTGGCGGCATCGCGCGAGGTGACGAGAACCCGCGCGCCCGCAGCCTTGGCCAGCTGCATCGCCGCCAGCGAGACGCCGCCGCCGATGCCGAACACCAGCACCGTCTCGTGCACCTGCAGCCGCGCCTGCGTGAACAGCATGCGCCAGGCGGTGAGGTGGTTGACGCCGAGCGCCGCCACCTGCACGTCGTCGAAGCCTTGCGGCAGCGCGAACACGTTGCGCGCCGGCAGGCTGACGTACTCGGCAAAGCTGCCGTCGCGGTGCTCGCCGAGCACGCGCATCGACGTGCACAGCACATCGTCGCCGCGCAGGCAGAACTCGCAGCGCCCGCAGGCGATGCCCGGGTGCAGCACGACACGCTGGCCGATCTGCAGGGCCCCCTCGTCGGCGTCGAGCTCCTCGATCACGCCGGCGCCGTCCAGGCCCATGATCATCGGCAGCGTGTGCGTGATGCCGGCGCCGCTGTCGCGCATGTAGAGATCAACGCGGTTGACGGTGGCCGCACGCAGGCGCACCAGCACCTCGCCGGAGCGCCGCACTGGGCGCGGCCGCTCGCCGACCGCGACCACTTCGTTGCCGCCATGGCCGGTCAGGTAGGCCGCCTTCACCGCCGGCCGCCTACTGGAACGCCGCGATCCCGGTGATCGCGCGGCCGAGGATCAGCGCATGGATGTCGTGCGTGCCTTCGTAGGTGTTCACCACTTCCAGGTTGACCAGGTGGCGCGCCACGCCGAACTCGTCGCTGATGCCGTTGCCGCCCATCATGTCGCGCGCGGTGCGCGCGATGTCCAGCGCCTTGCCGCAGCTGTTGCGCTTCATGATCGACGTGACCTCGACCGAGGCCGTGCCTTCGTCCTTCATGCGGCCCAGCCGCAGGCAGCCCTGCAGGCCGAGCGTGATCTCGGTCTGCATGTCGGCCAGCTTCTTCTGGATCAGCTGATTGGCAGCCAGCGGCCGGCCGAACTGCTTGCGGTCGAGCACGTACTGGCGGGCGCGGAACCAGCAGTCCTCGGCGGCGCCCAGCGCGCCCCAGGCGATGCCGTAACGGGCGCTGTTGAGACACGTGAACGGGCCCTTGAGACCGCGGATGTCGGGGAACGCGTTCTCTTCCGGGCAGAACACGTTGTCCATCACGATCTCGCCGGTGATGCTGGTGCGCAGGCCGACCTTGCCGTGGGTGGCCGGCGCGCTCAGGCCCTTCATGCCCTTGTCGAGGATGAAGCCGCGGATCTTGTCGGCGTCGTCCTTGGCCCACACGATGAAGACGTCGGCGATGGGACTGTTCGAAATCCACGCCTTGTTGCCGGTGATGGCATAGCCGCCGTCCACCGTCTTCGCGCGGGTGGTCATGCCGCCCGGATCCGAGCCGGCGTTCGGCTCGGTCAGCCCGAAGCAGCCGATCCACTCGCCGGTCGCCAGCTTCGGCAGGTACTTCTGCTTCTGCGCCTCGGTGCCGAAGGCGTTGATCGGCA
>CADEEN010000193.1 GCA_902826345.1 uncultured Burkholderiales bacterium
GCCGGCCGGCGCCTTCATCGTCATCGTCTACGGCATCGTCGAGCGCTACGGCCTGACCAACCTGCTGATCTCGACTGCGCTCGCGGGCGGCTTGCTGTTCACGCTCGGCCTGTTCAAGCTCGGCGCGCTGGTGCGCTACATCCCTGTTGCGATCATCATCGGCTTCACCAACGGCATCGCGGTGCTGATCGCGCTGTCGCAGTTGAAGGACCTGCTGGGCCTGCAGATCGACAAGATGCCGGCCGATTTCTTCTCGCAGATCGGCGCGCTGTGGTCGCACCTGGACGGCGTCAACCCGTATGCGTTGGCGATCGGCGTGGCCTCGTTTGCGTTGCTGTGGCTGTGGCCGAAACTGTTCGCGCGCGGCGCGCTCACAGAAAAGCTGATCGAGGGGCGCTCGCTGGCCGCGCTGTCGCGCGTGCCGGCGCCCGTCGTCGTCCTCGTGCTGATGACGCTGCTCGGCTGGTACCTGACGCTGCCGGTGGAAACCATCGGCTCGCGCTTCGGCGGCATCCCGCGCACGCTGCCCGAGCTCGCGCTGCCGCCGTTCTCATGGGAGAGCGCCAAGCAGTTGCTGATCCCGACGATCACGATCGCGCTGCTCGGCGCCATCGAGTCGCTGCTGTGCGCCCGCATCGCCGACAACGTCGGCGACGACCTGCCGCGGCACGATCCGAACCAGGAGCTGATGGCGCAAGGCGTGGCCAACATGGTGAGTCCGTTGTTCGGCGGCATGCCGGCCACCGGCACCATCGCCCGCACCGTCACCAACGTGCGCGCCGGTGGCCGCACCCCCGTGGCCGGCATGGTGCATGCGGCGACGCTGCTGGCCACCGTGCTGCTGGCCGCGCCGCTGGCGGTGCACGTGCCGCTGCCGGCGCTGGCCGGCATCCTCTTGTTCGTCGCCTGGAACATGGGCGAGTGGCACGAGTTCAGGCGCCTGCGCCAGTTCAGCCTGGCCTACCGCACCATCCTGCTCGGCACGTTCTTTCTCACCGTGGTCTTCGATCTGACGGTGGCGGTGCAAGTGGGGCTGATCCTGGCCTGCGTGTTCTTCATCTACCGCATGAGCACGCTGTTCAAGGTGCAGCCTTACGACGCCGGCGCGCTGCCCGAAGGCGTGGTCAGCTTCGAGCTCTTCGGCTCGCTGTTCTTCGGCGCCGTGGCCAAGATCGAGGCGCTGCCGGCGCAACTGCCGGCGGGCACGCGCGCCGTGGTGCTGGAGATGCACCGCCTGATCTCGCTCGACACGTCGGGGCTCGATGCGCTGTCGCACCTGCACAAGGACCTGAAGAAAGACGACATCGCCCTGGTGCTGGCCAACGTCAACGAGCAGCCGCTGTCGCTGATCCGACGCTCGGGATTCGCTGCCGTGCTCGGTGAGGATGCGATCGTGCCGACGGTGGCGGCGGCCTTTGACAAAGCACCGCGCTGACCTTCAACACGCCATCGACTCAGTTCCGGCTTTCCGTCGCGCGCGGATCGTCGCTGACCGCGCTGGCCATGACCTTGCCGTCGCGGTCGAAGGTGACGCTGAAGACTTTGGCCATCTGGCCGTCGAGCCAGCGCCAATCCCAATGCTCCTCGTCGGGCTTCAAGTCGAACTTGGCTGTCTTGCCCGGCTTGCCGAGCAGGCGCCGCACCTCGGCCTTGTCCATGCCGGGCTTGACCTTGGTGAACTCCGTTGGCTTCAACACCTGGCGCAGCGCGCTCATCTTGCCGTCGGCGCCGATGGTGATCATCCACGCCACCTGGCCCTCGGGCTGGCGGCTGTACTCGAAGGTCTTCGCGCCGTCGGCCTCGCTGTAGGTGGCCTGCGGCTCGCCGAACTGCTTCTTCACGTCGGCCTCGGTGGCCACGCCCTCTTCGAGCTTGGCGATCTTCTGCGGGTCGCAGCCGACGAAAGCCAGCAGCGAAGTCAACCACGACACCATGACCATTCCTTTGCGCAGCCGCATGCGGCACCCCCGTTAAACTCGTCTCAACCAACTTATTCTGCCCCGGGATCACGATGCCCTTGTTCTGGAAACCGTACCGCTCCGACGTGACGCAATTCATCGACGAGTTGAAGACGCGCAAGCCCACACTCGAAGCCGAGCAGCGCGCCGGCCGCGCCCGGCTGTGGGACCGCGCGCAAGACCGCGAGGCGTCGGCCGATTGGCAAGACGCCAAGGTGCCGCAGCAGCCCTACGTCTACCAGACCGAGAAGTGACGGCAGCGTGAATCAGGTCACCGAGCTGCCACCGCCCGCCGACCCGGCGGCCGTGGCCGAGCTGCCGCCGAAGGACATCGACTCGGTGGCGGTGGCGCGCCTGTACGGCGAGCCGCTGTTCGCGATGCCGCAGGACCTGTACATCCCGCCGGACGCGCTCGAAGTTTTTCTCGAAGCCTTCGAAGGCCCGCTCGATCTGCTGCTCTACCTGATCCGCAAGCAGAACTTCAACATCCTCGACATCCCGCTGGCCGAGGTGACGCGGCAGTACCTGCGCTACGTCGACGAGATCCGCGTGCGCAACTTGGAGCTCGCTGCCGAGTACCTGCTGATGGCGGCGATGCTGATCGAGATCAAGAGCCGCATGCTGCTGCCGGCGAGGAGAACCGACGACGGCAGCGAGCCCGAGGACCCGCGGGCCGAGCTCGTGCGCCGCCTGCTCGAGTACGAGCAGATGAAGCTCGCCGCGGCGCGCCTCGATGCGATGCCGGTGCTGGGCCGCGATTTCCTGCGCGCGCAGGTGACGATCGAACAGTCGATCGAGCCGCGCTTCCCCGACGTCGTCGCGATCGACCTGCGCGACGCCTGGCGCGACATCCTGGCCCGCGCGCGGTTGATCGAGCACCACCACATCACCCGCGAACAGCTTTCGGTGCGCGAGCACATGAGCCTCGTGCTGCGCAAGCTGCAAGGCCGGCGCTTTGCGATGTTCGAAGACCTGTTCGACACCACGCGCGGCGTGCCGGTGGTGGTGGTGACGTTCGTCGCATTGCTCGAACTCTCGCGCGAACGCCTCGTCGAGGTCACCCAGGCCGAGGCTTTCGCGCCGATCTACGTGCGGCTGGCGTTCACGCCGACATAGCAGCTTCGCGTCAGGGCGCGAGCAACGGCAGGCCCAGTTGGCCGAGCATGGCGTTGGCGGCCGTCAGATTGAGCCGAACCTGCGGCGTCGCTTGCCCGACGCGACTCTTGTAGCCGAAGTACACGACCCCACCACGCTCCACGAAGACGCGGCTGAAGGTCACCCGCTCCACCGCCGCCGGCACGTTGTTGAAGGTCATCACGCGGCCATCGCCGAGTGTCGTGATCGTGTACGTGCCGCTGCCGACGACGGTGCAATTGCGAGGTGACCCGTTCGTGCGCGCCTGGTAGCACTGGTGGTAGACAGTGCCGTTGCCGGTGCCGGTGAACGACACGCGCATCCGTGCCGTGGTGGTGTAGAAGTTGCTGGTGCCTGCCGGCAACGCAATGCCGTTCGGCACGTCGCCCATCGACACGGTGGACAGCCCCCAGATCTCGTTCGGGTTCAGGCTGCTGCCGTTGGCGTCGCTCGTCTGGTTGAAGATGCACGGTTGGCCCGGGCGGCGCGCCACCATCTCGTCCAGGCTCGTCGTGAGCACCTCCGTGCCGGCGTTCTGGCAGGCGACGGTGCCGCTGCGCGCGTCGCCGCCGTTGGCCACGGCCTGGCTGAAGACGCCCACACGATCGACGTCTCGCGTGGCGTACGCCAGCGCGGATTCGGTCGGCAACCCCGTCTGGTAGAACAGTCTCGAGCCTTCGGGGAACGTCGCCGTGCCGAGCCGCGACAGGTCGGCCGGCCCCCAATCAGCAAAATTCACACCGCTCGCGCCGCCGGGCATCGTGCGGATGCGAGTCGTCAACACCGAGAGCAAGGTCTGCCCGGCGATGTCCAGCGACGAGCGCACTGTCGTGCCCTTCTCGTAGCCGTCGCAGTAGTTGTAGCTGCTGCGGCCGGCGGCGTCGCGCGGCGTCGAGGTGCCACGCGTGCCGAGGTCGCAGGTGCGCCAGGCGCTGCCGTTCCAGTAGCGGTCGCCGGCGCGCGTGTAGTCGTTGTTGAAGCCCCAGGTGATGCCACCGGGGTTGGCGGCGTCGACGCGCGTGCGCACCTCGAAGAAGCGCGTCAGGCCGTTGGCATCGGGTGTGTTGTCGGCGGCGGTGGACTGCAGGCTGCGCAGGTACCAGTCGCTCGCGCTGGTGTAGCGCAGAGCGGCCAGCGTCGCTCCGGCGGCCGGTGCGGCCGTCGAGCCCGGGTCCGGCGGCAACTTGCCGACGCCGATGGCGGCCACCGCCTCAGGCACGGTCGGACCGTTCTGCGCGACCACGGCCGCGGCCAGCGCTGTGATGGCATCGCGCAGTGACGTGCCGGTCTTGCCTTGCAACGAGGCGTCGATGGCCGCAGCGCCGATGTTCGGCAGCGACCCGAGCACCGACGTTGCGGCCAGCTCGTCGATGTCGTCCTGCGTCACCGCGGCGCCGCTGACGTCGGTCTGGCCGACTGCGGCCGCCAGCGCTGCGCTCTGCTGCGTCTGCGCAGCGCGCGTCAATCGCGCGGCGTTGGCGGCCTTGGCGTTGTCGGCGCTGGCCGAGGCCGTGAAGTCCGCCAGCGGCGACACCGCCAGGCCGAGCTGCGATTGCACGAAGGCGGTGGCATCCGCGCGTGTCTGCGCCGCCGAGATCCGCTGCAGTTCGACCAGCGTCGTCAGCGGGCTGACGAACACGCTCTGGTCGCCGCTGGCATCGGTGGCCGGCGCCACCATGATGAAGGGCGTGCCGACGGCGACGCCGGTGTCGGCATCGATGGCGCTGCCGGGCACATCGACCACAACTGCGTGCTTGCCGGCGTCGGCCACAGCGATGCCGCTGATCGTGAACGCACCGTCGGCGCCGGTGGCCGCCGAGGTCGGCTCGCCACTGTCGCATTCGTAGTTGTCGTTCAGGTCGTAGCAGGCGGTGACGCCTTGCAGCGGGCCGTCGACCGCCTTGCCGGTCACCGTGGCGCTCGTCGCCGCGGGTGGGTCGTCCGAGCTGCCGCCACCTCCGCCGCAGGCGGCCACCACCGACGCGGCGGACACCAAGACACCGAGCGCCTTCAGGCGGCGCGATCCATGCAGGTTCTTCATTGCCATCTCCATCCGATTCGCTCGCACATGCCAGCGCAGCAACGGTAGGCAGCACGGCCACAGCGCGCCATCGGCCATGCGGCCGGGCCGTCTGGGCGATGGCGGCGCGCCCATGCGCGGCCTAGATTGCACGGCGTGAGCACGCAACGCGCGGGCTCGGACGGCCAGGGGAGACAGCGATGTTCGAGATCGGGTTCAGCAGCAACGCCACTGGCGCTCGCGAGCGCGCGTCACCACCCATCGACCGGCGCGCCTCGCCGCCCGCGCCGTCGCTGCACGAGACCGTGCTCGACCAGTTGCCGCAGGCGCTGGTCGTCATCGACGCGTCGGCACGCCCGTCGTTCTGCAATGCCGCTGCGCGCGTGCGCCTGGCGACCACCGGCTGGTCAATGGCCGGCGGGCCGCTGCGGCCGCCGCACGCCGCCGACCAGGCCGCGTTCAGCCGCGCGTTGGAGCAGACCTGCATGCGCGGCCTGATCCGCATGCTGTGCCTGACCGTCGGCACACGCACGCTGCATGCGGCACTGACGCCGCTGGACGTGCAAGGCCAGCGCCTTGCGCTGCTGTTGCTAGGCAACGACGCCTCGTGCGGCCCGATCGAGCTGCAGCTGTTCGCACAACTCAACGGCCTGACCGCGGCCGAAGCGCGCGTGCTCGCGGGCCTGAACCGCGGCCGGCGGCCGGCGCAGATCGCGCGCGAACACGAGGTGGCGCTGACCACGGTGCAGTCGCAGATCTCGGCCGTGCGCGCCAAGACGCAGAGCGCCAGCATATTCAGCCTGGTGGCGCGTCTGGCGCGCCTGCCGGCGATCAAGGCGGCACTCGACAGCGGCAGCAGCGACGCGGCCTGACGGCCGCGCGTTCGGCTCTTCGTCGGTTTCGTCAGAAGCGCAAACCGAGGCGGCTCGCCGCCACCACCGCCTGCGTGCGCGTGGTCACGTTGAGCGCGCGCAGCACGGCCGAGGTGTGCGTCTTGACCGTGCTCGCCGACAGCCCGAGCTCGCGCTCGATCAGCTTGGCCGGCTTGCCTTGCAGGATCAGGTGCAGCACGTCGCTCTGCCGCGGGCTCAGGCCGAGCGCGGCGGGCGTGGGCGCCGGCGGCAGTGGCGCTTGACTTGCCGCGCGCTCCGTTGACGGCGACTGCGCCGCCGCAGCGCCAAGAAAAGCCAGCGGCGGCAGATAGATGCCGCGCGCCAGGATCAACTGCAGCGCCGCCATCAGCACCGGCGACGACGAGCTCTTCGGCACGAAGCCCATCGCGCCGGCATCGATGGCCTGCAGCACCGTCTCGCGGTCATCGGCCGACGACAGCGCCACCACCGGCATCTGCGGCCAGCGCTCGCGCAGCACCGCGATGCCTTGCAAACCGGGCGTGCCGGGCATCGCCAGGTCCATCAGCGCGAGATCGGCAGCGCCATGCTCATCGAGCAACGCCAGCGCCTCGTCGCACGAGCCCGCCTGCCAGGTCTGGCCACTGGCGATCAGCGGCTGCAACAACAAGGCCACGCCCTCGCGGAAGAGGGCGTGGTCGTCGGTGAGGAGGATGTTCATTTTTGAAGCGAGGGTGCTTGAGCCGAGCAGGACGGCAGCAGTTTTGGTCCTGCGCCGGGCCGGCACGGCAATCATGTGAGACCTGGCATGAGCACCTCGAAGTGCTTCTTCTTCAACTCACCTCCGCGGATGATGGCGTCGGCCATTTGCTTTCCCAAGCGCTGACCGGCATGCGTGTCGCTCGCGTAGTGGACGCCCGCCCACTCCCTGTTCTTCGCCACCGCTCCGGCGGCCGCAAGCAGGGGTTTTCCGAGACCGCTGTAGCGTCGGGCCAGCTTGGCCTTCATGAGATACGCCCACGTGTAGACCATGGTCGAATGTCCGCTTGGATACGCTGGGTGACCTGGGTGCAGCGCATCGCGCTTCGGGAACATGGGACGCAGGGGCTTGCACATGCGTGAAGGACGGGCGCGGAGGAACAAGCGCTTGAAAACGAAAGTCGGCGGTCGGATGTTCTCGTTGATATCGCCGATCAAGCCGCTGAGGCTGGGGGTGGACTGACAGAAGTACTCGCCGAGTCCGAGCGCAACCGCGAGTGGCAGGAGCGTGCTGCGTGAGCTCTGCGCCTGGGCCGTGATCTGCACCTCGCGGCGTCGATCACGAAGAGCCTGTAGCCGAAGCAGGTCGCGACACTCGTCGGCAGCATCGGCGTTTGGCGCACCGAGGACCAGCCGACCGGCATCGAACAAGACCCAACCGGGGACGTCTTCGTGCTCGGTCGCAAACTCTTCGCTCCAGTCCTCGCAGCGGAAGCCGCAAAGCCCCGTCCTGGAGTCCATGTTCTGGCCATTACCCTTGCACCTGGAAAAGACATTGGTGTTCAAGGCCCGCGCTCCTCAACGGTCAGGAGGTCGTCACTTGATGTCGATCTTGAAAGCAACTAGCGACCAGCTAACCGCATCAGCCTTCCACTGTTGGCCTTCCTCGTCATCCTCGAGCCAATCCAGCGCCTCTTGTTTTTTGTGGAACGCTTGCCCGAAATCCAACACCCACTTCACGCCGCTTTTCTCGTTGAATAGGCCCTCATATCCGGTCCAGACTACTTCGTTGATCTCCGCCGGTTTCGTCTTGCTGATCCTCTTCGGCGGCTTCTGGGGGATCTTGATCTTGTACTTTGTGTCCGGTATGACTCGCATCCAGCAATGCAACGTGTGCTTATTGGCCATGCGCTTCTCCTCGTGCTGTGGTTGTGAACCGCTTACGCCGGCTGG
>CADEEN010000194.1 GCA_902826345.1 uncultured Burkholderiales bacterium
ACCACCAGCGTGCCGCGCGCCAGGCCGGCGATGATGCGGTTCCTCTGCGGAAAGTTCTCCGCCAGCGGCGGCGTGCCGATCTCGAACTCGGTCAGCAGCAGGCCTTCGGCGGCGATGCGGTGCGCCAGCGCACGATGCCGCGCCGGGTAGATGCGGTCCGCGCCGGTGCCCATCACGGCGATCGTGCCGCCCGAGCCGGCCAGCGCACCTTCGTGCGCCGCGCCGTCGATGCCGAGCGCCAGGCCCGAGACGACGACCAGGCCCGCTTGCGACAAGTGCTTGGCGAAGGCGCGTGCGTTGTCGCCGCCCTGCGCCGTCGGGTTGCGGCTGCCGACGACGGCGATCGACGCCGCCTGCAGCAACTCGATGCGGCCCTGCGCATACAGCAGCAGCGGCGGGTCGGCGGTTTCGAGCAGCGCGGCAGGATACGCGTGGTCACCGAGTGCGATGACGTGCCGTGAGGCATCGCCTGCCAACCACGCGAGCGTCGCAGCGAGTTGCTCGTTATGCTGCGCCGGCAGTTCGGTGAACGCTTGCGCCGCTTCAGCGCCGATCACCTCGCGCAGCGCGGCGGGGCGGGCATCGAGCACCGCTTGCGGCGAGCCGCAAGCAGCGAGCAATCGACGTGCCGAGAGACGGCCCACGCCGGGCGTGCGCAGCAAGCGCAGCCAAGCATCGAGATCGTCAGGCACCGTCATGATCCTTCCAGCAAACGCCGCGGAACCGGCCTTCGACAAGCTCAGCACGGGCCGCTGGCGTTGCCCCCTTGAGGGGAGCGGCGTCAGCCGCCCGGGGGCGGGTCAAGGTTGCGTGAAGCGGTCGCCGGCGCGCACCGGCTGCTGCACTTGCAGCAGCAGCGCGTAGGAGACGCGCTCGAAGGTGCGGAAGACGAACATCAGGCCGTGGCGCTCGTCGGGCAGCTTGATCGCTTCGGGGCGCGCGCTGGTACGGTCGACCACGCGCTCGCCGTCGCGCAGCACGGCCAGCACGTGGCCGCGTTCGAGGCCATCGCGCGTGCCGCGGTTGATCGCCACGACCTGGTTCTGGCCGGCGATCAAGGCGTCGCCGTACACCTGCACGACCTGCCCGCTCGTCGGCTGCGACGGTGCGCGCGGCGTGAAGCTGGAGAAGTCGCGCGTCGGCACCGCGGCCAGGCGATCGCCGATGCCGACTTCCTCTTTGACGCTCAGGATCTCGAAGGTGGCCGGCACCGCCAGCGTCGAACTGGTGCTGCCGCGCGTGAAGATGTTGGTGAGGTCCTTGTCCGCCGCCACCTCGGCCGTGCCGGCTTCGCGCACATAAGCCGCGGTGCCGACGAAGCGCGCTTCGTAGCCGAGCACTTCCTTGGTCGTCGGGTCGATCAGCGGCGTCGCCTGACGGAACAAACGCCAGTCGGCGATGCCGCCGAGATCGCCGCGCACGTAGGCGCGGTCGCCGCGGCCCATCAGCACGCGGCTCTCGGGCGCAGCGACGATGCGCGGCGCATTGGCCAGTTCGTTGTCGTTGAGGACCACGGCTTCGTTCAAGAAGGGCGCGATCAGGTTCAGCGGAATCGTCGGGATCGCGCCGTCGCCGACGGCTTCGCCGCGGGCGCGCGGCGACAGCTTGACGGTGCCGTTGGGCACGCTGCCGTCGGCCATGCGCAAACGTGCGCGGCCGCCCGACTTGTCGAGCAGCAGCACCTGGCCGGGGTAGATCAGGTGCGGGTTCTTGATCTCATCGAGGTTCATGCCCCAGAGCTGCGGCCAGCGCCACGGGCTTTTCAGGAACAGCTTGGAGATGTCCCACAGCGTGTCGCCGCGCTTGACGGTGTGGCTGTCCGGCGCGCCGGGCGCCAGGTCTTCGATCGGCACGCCGGCTTGCGCCGTTTGCTGCGCGGTGCTGCGCTGCTGCGGCGTGATCGGGTAGTTCTGGGCGACGGCGCTGCCGCAGGCCAAAGCCAGCGCGCTGGCGATCAACGAAGTGGCGTGGCGCTGAACGTGGCGTCGAATCATGATGAAAGGGGCTCCCGGGGCCGCGGCGTTTGAGACAATCGGGCCGCGTTTTTCAGGTCTTCGAGCCACTGGCCGACGGCGCTTTACCGTGTCGGCACAATGCTCACTTGGTTTGGCAGATTCTGCCCCTAAAGCCTTGATGCCGCAATGAAACTGCCCCGTGGGTAAGTGTTGCGCGGCGCCTCTGTGTCACCTTTCACGAATCATGTCGCACCTGTCGATCCTGCGCTACCCCGACCCCCGTCTGCACACCGTCGCCAAGCCGGTGGCGGTGGTCGATGAGCGCATCCGTCGCCTCGTCGATGACATGCTGGAGACGATGTACGCCAACGACGGTGTCGGCCTGGCGGCGACACAGGTCGATGTGCACGAGCGCGTGATCGTCATGGACACGTCCGAAGCGCGTGACACGCCGCGCGTGCTGATCAACCCCGAGCTGACGGGAAAGAGCGACGAGATGATGCTCGGCGAAGAGGGCTGCCTGTCGGTGCCGCAGATCTACGACAAGGTGCAGCGCCATGCGCGCATCAGCGTGCGCGCACTCGGCCGCGACGGGCAGATGCAGGCGTTCGACGCCGAAGGCCTCGAGGCCGTTTGCGTGCAGCACGAGATGGACCACCTGCTGGGCAAGGTCTTCGTCGAGTACCTGAGCCCGTTGAAGCGCGACCGCATCAAGACCAAGATGCTGAAGAAGACGCGCGAAGAGCAGGGGCAGCAGTCGGCGCACGGCCGGCCGTTGTGACGCTTCGCGTCGCGTTTGCGGGCACGCCGGCGTTCGCGGCCGTCGCCTTGCGGGCGTTGATCGAGGCGCGCTTGCCCGTGCCGCTCGTGCTGACGCAGCCCGACCGGCCAGCCGGGCGGGGCCTGAAGTTGCAGACGTCCGCGGTCAAGCAGGTGGCGCAGCAGCACGGCATCGCCGTCGCGCAGCCGCGCAGCTTGAAGCTCGACGGCAACTTTCCTGAAGACGCAGCGGCGGCGCGCGCGGCGCTCGAAGCGGCGCGGCCCGACGTGATCGTCGTCGCCGCCTACGGCCTGATCCTGCCGGCCTGGGTGCTGGCCTTGCCACGCCTGGGCTGCATCAACATCCACGCGTCGCTGCTGCCGCGCTGGCGCGGCGCGGCGCCGATTCATCGCGCGATCGAAGCCGGCGATAAAGAAACCGGCATCACCATCATGCAGATGGACGAAGGCCTCGACACCGGCGACATGCTGCTCGTGGAGTCGATGCCGATCGCCACCGACGACACCACGGCGACGCTGCACGACAAGCTGGCCATGCTCGGCGGCCGCTTGATCGTCGAAGCGCTCGAAGCCGCCGCGTGTGGCGGCCTCGCGCCGCGGCGTCAGCCTGAGGCGGGCGTGACCTACGCGCACAAGATCGACAAGGCCGAAGCGCACATCGACTGGCAACAGCCGGCGGCGCAGATCGAGCGCCGCATCCGCGCCTTCGATCCGCAGCCGGGTTGTCATTTCGAGTTCGAGGGCGAGGCGCTGAAGGTGTGGCGTGCGCGCGTGGCGAGCGGCTTCGGCGGCTCGCCCGGCGCGGTGCACCTGGACGGCCAGCGCTTCACGGTGGCTTGCGGCGATGGCGCAGCGCTCGACGTGCTGGAGTTGCAGCGCCCCGGCGGACGGCGTCAACCGGTGACGGCGTTTCTGGCGGCGCGCCGCGGCTAAAGCCTGCGCGCACGCTGCCGATAACCCAGCCATGTTGCGCCGCGTCGTCCTCATCACCCTGCTGGCTTTGCCGCTGTCCGCCTGCGACCTGTTCGGCGGCGAGCCGGCCGAGGCCGTGGCCGCGCGCAAGGAGGCCGAGGGTAAGGCCGTCGGCGGTGCCTGCCGCCATGCCGCACGCGCCATCGAGGACTGCTTCGCGCTCAACAAGCGCGCCGACAAGGCGGCGGTCTTCGCCGGCTGGCGCGAGATGAACGACTACATGCGCGACAACAAGGTCGAGGCTGTCGTGCCGCAGGCGGCACCCGCGGTGGCGGAGACGTCGGCCAAGGCCGAAGCGCCGGCCGCCGTTGCCGAAGAGCCGGCCAAGGCCAAGGCGCCAAAGCCGAAGAAAACCGAGTCCTGAGAAGCTGCGCCTCGTCGCGCGCGACCGCAGTTGATCGCATCGCCCTGGCGCGCCGGCGTCAAGCTGGGCATGCTGACGCCTTCGATTGCACGCTCGAAGGAGTCCACGATGCACGCCTCGTTCGCAAGACACCGCCGTGCCCTCTTCGCACTGGCCCTCTTGCTGCCGATGTCGGCTGCGCACGCCGCGACCACCGGCTCCGGCATTGCCGCCACCGAGAGCCGTGAGGTCAGCGGCTTCAGTGCGATCACCCTGCGCGGCGGCATGGACATCGTCGTGCGACAGGCGGCGCGCGAAGCCGTGCAGGTCACGGCCGACGACAACCTGCTGCCGCTGCTGAAAACAACCGTCGAAGGCAACGGCGAGTCGCGCACGCTGGTGATCGAGTGGGCGCGCGGCCAGAGCGTCCGCCCGCGTGCGAAGACCGTGGTCACGGTGGACGTGATCCGTTTGACGGCGCTGGCTTCCTCCGGTTCAGGCGACTTGGTGGTCGAACCCATCAAGACGCCGGCGCTGGCGCTGTCGCTCTCGGGCTCGTCCGACGCCAGACTGCGCGGCCTCGACACCGCGCAGCTGCGCGTGGACATCCGCGGCTCCGGCGACGTCCAGGCCAGCGGCAAGGCCGGCACGCTCAACCTGTCGATCGCCGGCTCGGGCGATGTGCAGGCGCGCGAGCTGGCGGCCGACGACGTCAGCATCTCCATCGCCGGATCGGGCGACGCCAGCGTGCGCGCCGACAAGACGATCGCGGTGTCGATCGCCGGCTCGGGCGATGTCGAGTACACCGGTGCCGCCACCGTCACCCGCAGCCGCATCGCCGGCAGCGGCTCGGTGCGTCAGCGGCCGTAATTTCGCTTGAGCGCGAGGCGTCGCAACGGCACACTGCCGGGCCCCACAACATGCACAGGAGTGCCGACATGACCGTTGCTCGCATCACCGAAATTTCCGCCGTCAGCAAAAAGAGCTTCGAGGACGCCGTGGCGATGGGCGTGGCCCGCGCCAACAAGACACTCAAGAACGTCAAAGGCGCCTGGATCAAGGACCAGGAGGTCATGGTCGAGAAGGGCAAGGTTTCGGGCTACAAGGTGATCCTCAAGGTCACCTTCGTCCTCGCCGATTGATGCACGCTGCGCGATGACAATCGCGCATGAGTTCGATCGATGCGGCGCCGCTCTGGCGACACCCCGAGTTCGCGCGCGGCGCGCGCGACATGACGTCAACGGCGCTGGGCATCGGCGCCTGGGGCCTGCTCACCGGCATCGCGATGGCCAAGAGCGAGCTGGCGATGCCGTTGTGCGTGCTGATGTCGCTGATCGTCTTTGCCGGCAGCGCGCAACTCGCCGCGCTGCCGCTGCTGGCCGGCGGCGCGCCGCTGTGGGTGATCTGGGCCACCGCGCTGTGCGTCAACCTGCGCTTCGTCATCTTCTCGGCCGGCTGGCGGCGATCGTTCGGCAGCCTGCCGCGCGGCCAGCGCCTGCGTCTCGCGTACTTCGCCGCCGACCTGAACTACGTGCTCTTCATGAAGCGCTTTCCCGAGCCGCCGCCGACCAGCCTTGGCGTGCCGTACTTCTGGGGCGGCGCGGCGCTGAACTGGACGTCGTGGCAAGTGCCGTCGCTGATCGGCTTGTTCGTCGGTGACCGCATCCCGCCGGCCTGGGGTGTCGGTTTCGCCGGCACGCTGGCGCTGCTCGGCCTGACGTTGTCGCTGCTCAACGACCGCGCCACCTGGGTCGCCGCGGGCGTGGCCGGCGCGGCGGCGGTGGCGGCGTATGCGCTGCCGCTGAAGCTCAACATCCTGGTGGCGATCGCGGCGGCGGTGGCGATCGGGCTGGTCATCGACCACACGACGCCGCGCACCTGTCAGCCCGAGGAAGATCTGACGTGACCACTTTGGAAGGCGTGATCGCGATCCTCGGCATGGCGCTGATCACGCTCGTCACGCGCGCCTTCTTCCTCTTGCCCGATCGCGAACTGCCGCTGCCGGCATGGCTGCAGCAAGGTTTGCGCTACGCGCCGCTGGCGGCGCTGGTGGCCGTCATCGCGCCGGAGATCGTGATGACGCAGGGCCAGTTGATCAGCACCTGGCGCGATGCGCGCCTGCCGGCGGTGGTGGTGGCCACGGCCTACTTCTACTGGCGGCGCGACATCCTCGGCACGATCCTCACCGGCACCGCAGCGTTCCTGCTCATCAGGCTCGGCCTCGGCTGGTGATTCCTATACTTGTCCTCATGAACATCCTCCGCTTCTCCGATCTCGTGCGCCAGGACCGCGTGCGCGGCCAGCGCGTCTTCATCCGCGCCGATCTCAACGTGCCGCAGGACGACAGCGGCAAGATCACCGAAGACACGCGCATCCGCGCCTCGGTGCCGTGCATCCGCATGGCGCTCGATGCCGGCGCCGCGGTGATGGTCACGTCGCACCTCGGCCGACCGACCGAGGGTGAGTGGAAGCCGGCCGATTCGCTGGCGCCGGTCGCCGCGCGGTTGGGCGAGTTGCTCGGCCGCAGCGTGCCGCTGAAAGCCAACTGGGTCGATGGCGTCGACGTGAAGCCCGGCGACGTCGTGCTGCTCGAGAACTGCCGCGTCAACAAGGGCGAGAAAAAGAACGACGAGGCGCTGGCGAAGAAGATGGCCGCGCTGTGCGACATCTTCGTGCACGACGCCTTCGGCACCGCGCACCGCGCGGAAGCCTCGACCTACGGCATCGCGCAGTTCGCGAAGGTCGCCTGCGCCGGGCCGCTGCTCGCCGCCGAGATCGACGCCATCACGAAGGCGTTGGCGCGGCCGTTGCGTCCGCTCGTGGCGATCGTGGCCGGCTCGAAGGTCAGCACCAAGCTGACGATCCTGCAAAGCCTGGCCGCCAAGGTCGATGGCCTGGTGGTCGGCGGCGGCATCGCCAACACCTTCATGCTCGCCGCCGGCCTGCCGATCGGCAAGAGCCTGGCCGAGCCGGCGCTGCTCGCCGACGCCAAGGCGGTGATCGAAGCGATGAAGGCCCGAGGTGCCGCGGTGCCGATCCCGACCGACGTGGTCTGTGCGAAAACCTTCGCCGCCGATGCACCGGCGACAGTGAAGGCCGCGGCCGATGTCGCCGCCGATGACCTGATCCTCGACATCGGCCCGCAAACCGCGGCCGTGATCGCCGCGCAGTTGAAGGCCGCCGGCACGATCGTCTGGAACGGCCCGGTGGGCGTCTTCGAGTTCGACGCCTTCGCCAAAGGCACCGAGACGATCGCGCGCGCGATCGCCGACAGCAGCGCGTTCTCGATCGCCGGCGGCGGCGACACGCTGGCCGCGATCGCCAAGTACGGCATCGAGAAGGACATCGGCTACATCTCCACCGGCGGCGGCGCGTTTCTCGAAGTGCTGGAAGGGAAAACACTGCCTGCGTTCGAGATCCTGGAGCGACGCGCCGAGGGTTGATCGGCGTAGGCTTGTCCCTCGATTTCGAGGAGACGAGCCATGGAACGCAAGCCGCTGACGACCGCGGAGCAGGCCCTCGCCGACGCCGCCTTCGACTACCACCGCACGCCGACGCGCGGCAAGATTTCGATCACGCCGACGAAGCCGCTGGCCAACCAGCGCGACCTGTCGTTGGCGTACTCGCCCGGTGTCGCCTACCCGTGCCTGGCGATCCAGGACGATCCGAACCTCGCCGCCGACTACACCTCGCGCGGCAACCTCGTCGGCGTCATCACCAACGGCACCGCAGTGCTCGGCCTCGGTGATATCGGCCCGCTCGCCGCCAAGCCGGTGATGGAAGGCAAGGGCTGCCTGTTCAAGAAGTTCGCCGGCATCG
>CADEEN010000195.1 GCA_902826345.1 uncultured Burkholderiales bacterium
ACACCGAGCGCGCTGTCCACCAGCGCCGGGTCTTCGAGGTGCGTCACTTCGCGCTGCCAGACGTCGAGGTACACCAGATGCCGCCCGGCCGCCGGCAGCGCGGGTGGCGACGGCAGGTAAGGCTGCGCGGCGTAGCTCAGCGGATCGGCGCGCCGCGGCTCGGCCAGCAGGGTGTCGAACTGCGCCGCGCCGCCGCCGTGGTTCTCTGCCAGCAGGCCATCGACGTACAGGCGCCCGCGGCCGATCGACAGGCCGCCGCCGGCCAGCGTGATGCGAAAGCCTTCGGGCGTGGTCGAGGACACGCGTTCGCGTCCGAGCACGTCGCTGGCCAGCGCGCGCAGGCGCCGGTCGAGCACGGCGACCAGCTCGTTGGCGTCGGCGTCCAGCAGCACGCCGCCCTGCTTGAGTTCGACACCGGCCCAATCGAAGAAGGGGTGGTGCCTGACGCGAGAGAAGTCGGCTGCCATGTGATGTGTCTCCTAGGGTCTGTTAACGCTATCGGAGGGCTCGCGCCGCGCTGCCACAGGCCACAGGGCTAGGCGCGAGTGAGGCCGCGTGCCTTCGGCACGCAACGAGTGAGCAACAACGCCCCGTGGCCTGTGGCAACGCGGCCCGAAGGGTGATCTCACCAAACAGCCGCCAGCCGCGTTGCAAATCCTCGCCATAGCAAGAGCTATGGCTGCGGTTTGCGCCTTGCTGGCGGCTGTTTGGTGAGTCACGCGAGCCTTCCGTTAGCGTTAACAGGCCCTAGGTGGCGTAGAACACGCCGGCGCGCAGGCCCACGCGCAGGTACTCGTCCAGGCGCACGCGCAGGTTGATCTCGCGCTGCGGCTGCGCCAGCGCGTTCATCACGCCGATCTCGCCGCCCTCACCCTCGCCCGGGCCGAAGGCGGCGTCGTCGGGCGGTGCATCGGCCGGCCGCCAGCGTGGGCCGGCGCCGCTGCGGATCGCTTCGGGCGTGGCCCGCCGCAGCTGCAGGTAGGCGGCGTCGCCGTAGCGCGTGCTGGTGAACTGCGGCGCCAGGCGCGGCCGGGCGGCATCGGGCAGGCAGCGGTGGCGGCGCGGCGCCACCGAGTCGAGCGGCAGCCAGCAGAAACGCACGCAGCCCTCCTGCGTGCGCTCGGCCCACACCGGGCCGCGCCAGCCGTCGCCGGCGACGCGGCGCGCGACCAGCAGGCTGTTCGACGCCATGCGCAGCCGCTCGGTGTGCAGCTTGCCGATGACGCTGCACTCGACGATCGTCAGCTCGCCTCCGGCCGGCGTGTCGCCGGGCGCGGCTGCGATGCCCTCGAAGGCCACCGCCGAAGCCGCGCCGGCATCGACGATGCAGTCGTCGAGCACCACCTCGGCGCCTTCGGCCACGCGCAGCGCGCCGACGATGCAGTGCTCCAGCCGCACGCGCGCAAAGCGGTGCGCCACCACCAGGCTCGGCGAGCCGGGCAACGCCGCGCTGCCGTCGGCGTTCAGGCGCCGGCCGGGCACCAGCGTGCAGTGGCGCAGCACCAGTTCGCGCACGGCGGTGTCGGCCGCGGCGGCGAGCGTGAGCGCACCACCGCTGATGACGAGGCCGTCGAGCACCAGGCGGCCGCGTGCGCCGATCTCGAGCACGACATCGGCGCCGGCGGCAACCAGCGGGCGCTGGCCGTTGGCGGCGACGATCGACAGCTCGAGCGCCGCATCGACACGCAGCGCCGGCGTCTGCGCGTAGGTCAGGCTGTCGGCGATGGCGAGCACGCCGCCGGTCGGGCGCAGCGCGTCGAGGTGCGGCTGCAGGGCCTCGGCAGCGCTCGCCACGCGCGCGCCGGCCGGTGCGTCGGCGCGCTCGTAGCTGCCGCCGCCGATCGTGTGCGCGCTGCCATAGTGCCAGCTTGCGCGCAGCGGCACGGCCACGTCGTCGCTGCGCAGCACGCGGCCGCGCTCGGGGTCGAGCGCGATGCGGCCGGGCGGCACATCGTCCTCGTGCGCCCACAGGCCACCGCCCGCGTCGCGCAGGTCGGCGATCAGCAACTCGGCGGCGGGGACCGTGACCCAGGCGCCGGCCACGAAGCGTTCGAGGTGCACGCTTTCGCCGGCGCCGAGGTCGTCGTCGCGGTCGGCATCCGGGTCGGGCTGCGACTGCGCCTGGCGCAGCGCGCGCGCCATCGAGCGCAGGTCCAGCGGCGCCGGCACGTGGGCCGGCCCGGACAATTCGCTGATCGAACTCTCGCGCCGCGGCTTGCGGTACAGGCGCAGATCGGCGCCGAGCGGGTTGAGGCGCCAGCGGCGGTCGGCGGGATCGGGCGGCGTGTCGGGCGTGAGCGGCACCGCGTCGAGCGCGATCGACTGCAGGCGCCACAGGAACAGGCCGACGTGCGGGATGTTGAAGCGCCCGCTCGCGGTCTCGGGGTGGCGCATCTCGGCCGTGTGCGCGACGCGGTTGAAGGCGCCGCGCGCGTCCGAAGCCGCCTGCATCGCCGCCTCGCTGCGCACCGCGGCCGTGGCCGGCGCGTGCGGGCGCAGGTGGTTCATGTACTGCGTGGTGGCAAGCTGCTCGAAGAACTCGGCCGCATGCGCCGGCCACGACGTGACGTCGCGCGCGAGCTGTTCGAGCATCAGCGCGGTGCCCTTGCGGCGCCGGTAGGCGATCGTGTTCGCCACCTCGGCGCGCGGCGAGGCGACCGCCGGCGAGGCGCCGTGCAGCGGCCGGTAGCCGATCAGGTCGCCGATGTAGGGCGCGGCCCAGTCGTCGCAGGTCTCGATGAACTGGTCGTCGTAGAGCTGCTCCAGGCTTTCCTCGAGCGCCTGCAGCTCGTTCGCAAACAGGCCGAGCAGCGCGCGCAGCGGCTGCCCGTGCTCGCTGTCGCGCACCCGGTAGACCGAGGGCACCAGGCCGTAAAGACGCTCGACGTCCAAGCTCATGCCATCACCCCCAGGCTGTGCAGCGGCCCCGGATCGAGCGTCAGCAACTCGGCCGCCAGCGGCACGCCGCCCGACACGCGCATGCGCGAGGCGAGCAGGCGCGCTTGGCGCGAGGCCACGGTCTGCGCCTGCGGCGCGCTGCCGCCGTAGAGGAAGTCGAGGTCGACCGCCACCACGCCCGGCACCGCGTGCGCGGCGGCGATCACGTCCGACTGCTGCACCGCTTGCGCCAGCGCGCGCGCCTCGAAGGCGTAGCGCGCGCGCAGCGCCGCTTCCACCGCAGTCAGCACCGCGGCGGTCTCGTGGGCCGGGTCGCACTTGACCTTCAGGCCGATGCGGAACGTGCTCGCCTGGTGCGCCAGCAGGCGCACCTGCACCTGCGGGTCGCCGCCGGCGCGCAGCGCGGCCAGCAGGTTGCGCCGTACCGGGTGGTCGGGGCCGAGCAGCGTGTTGTCGGGCCCGGCGATCGTGATCGCCACCACCGGCCCGGCGGCCAAGCGCAGCAGCGCTGCCTGCGCCTTGGCGATGCCGGCGAAGGCACGCGCGAAGTCCTCGTAGTCGAGCAGGCTGACCGCGCGGCCGAGCGTGCGCACGCCCAGGGGCATGCTCGCCCGCGCCTGCGACGCGGGTTCGGGGTCGGTGCCGCCGACCGCGGGCAGCGGGTTGCTCACGCCCTTGAAGCCGAGCGGGCGCGTGGCCGCCTGTGTCAGCGTCTCGGCGCGCACGTTGCCGTCGCGCCCCAGGCCGATGCGCCAGGTGGCGCGCACGTTGTTCTGGCCGCTCGGCAGCCGCGCGCCGGCCTGGCCGTCGCCGAAACGCACCCAGGTGCGGCCCTGCGCGTCGGTCTCGAGCGCATAGACGCGCGCATCGGGCGCCGCGCCGAACAGGCGCTCGCGCTCCTGCCACTGCAGCTCACCGACGCGCAGCGTGAGCTCGCTCGCGGCGCCGCTTTCGGTGGCCGCGGCGCGGTAGGTCAGCGGCGCGCGCTGCAGCTCGAAGCGCTGGAACGGCTGCGCCGCGTCGCCCTGGCCGAGCACCGCGGTCGCACTCTCGCCGTGCGAGGCGAGCACCGCGTTGCCGAACACGACCACGGACTCACGCGCCAGCGCGGCCGGCAGCGGCGGCGTGATGCGCAGCTCGCAGCGGCGTGCGTCGAGCGCCGTCACCGACACCAGCGTGGCTGCATGCACCAGCGCCGCGCCGCCGGCCGCGGGCGTGCCGCGCACCAGCACGCGCCGGCCCGGCAGCAGGCCCTCGGCCGCCACCGCCACCGGCACGCGATCGCCGGCCACCGGCGTGTGCAGCGGCACGGCCGCAAAGGCCAGCGGCTCCGACTGCACGAAGGCGCTCGTCTGCCGTACCGCGTCGGCGAACTGGGCGGCGTAGTTCTCGCCGCGCAGCGCCAGGCGCGAGACCTTGCCCGAGAGCGCGAACTCGGCGCGCGAGACCTCGCTCACCGCCGCCACCTCGTACAGCTCGACGTAGGTGCCGCGCGGCGCCGACTCGGTCGGCCGGTTGAACTCGCCGCGTGCCAGCACGCAGTACCCGCCGACCACCACCTCGCTGACCAGGGCGTCGAGATCGAGGTGGCCGCCGGTCGTGGTGGCGCCGGCGGGCGAGACCACGAAGTCGGGCCACTCGTGGGGCGCCGCGGCGTCCAGCGGGTAGTCGGTGCGGAACTGGCTCGACATGCTGCGCCAGCGCGGCGCGTTGTGGCCGAAGGGCGCGGCGCGCCTGCGCCACGCATTCACCTTCCGCTGCTGCGTCCGCGGGCTGGAAAACGGCCTCCACGAACCCAGGGCGCGCTGCCACGCGATGCGCGTGCGGTCGCGCTCGGCATCGGGCTCGACGCGATCGACGAGGCGGAAGTCCCAGTTGTCGTTGTTGCTGTCGGCGAGGTACTCGTCGCCGAGAAACAGCACGGCGTCGCCGGGCTTCAGGCCGGTGCGCACGCCAGCCAGCCAGGCCTCGCGGTCGTTGCGGCCGGGTCGGCGCTCCTCGGCCAGCCAGGGACGCATCGCGTTCCACGCGGCGCGCGCGTCGATCGGCTCCACGCTCTCGAAGGTCTGCGGCTTCTCGTCGGGGCCGGGCACGCTGGCGACGCGCAGTCCGGCGGCGATGGTCAGCGACGCCGGCACCCCGGTGACGAAGCTGCCCGGCTCGACGCCCGCCTGCGGCGGCACGGCGGGCGGCGTCTCGAGCGCGATCGCCAGCACCGTCTCGGCGGCCACGCCGGGGCGCAGGCGGTAGCCGATCAGCTTGCCCATCTCCTGCAGCGAGATGCGCTCGGTGGCGGCGGCGCGATAGGACTCGTTGGCGATGCGCTCGCTGTAGAAGGTGAGCACGTCGGCGGCGCAGGCGAAGGCGTCGATCAGACCGATCGTGAAGTCGCCCGCGTCGCGCGTCAGCAGCGCGCGCAGCGGCCCCGCGCCGGCCGATCCGAGGCGCGCGTGCAGGCTGGCGCGAAACGCCGCGTGGTCGCCGCTGCGGTAGGCGATGGCCGGCAGGCCGTGGCGGTTGTCGGCCGCGCGCGGCGTGGCGACGACGACGCCGTCGCAGCAGCCGCAGGCTTCGCTGCCCGCGGGCAGCGGCGGCGCGACGGGCCGGGTGTCGGGCAAGAGGCTCATTTACCCCCTCCGGCGTTGACCACGAGCCGGCCGCGCTCGCGGAAGTTGCGGTCGTTGGCCAGTTGCGCGATCTCGAGCCGGCCGGTGCGCACCACGCCGTCGGCCAGCGAGGTGGCGTTGCCGCCCACCAGGCGCTGGAAGCGCTCGACGCGCACCGACTCGACGCCGGGCACCGCCTGCGCCGCGGCGACCACGCGGCTCAGGTAGGCCGGATCGCCGAAGCTGAAGGCGTCCGGGTGGAACACGCCGCGCGTACCGTCGGGCAGCACGCGGTCCGAGAGGCGCTCGCGCACCGCGCGCGCCACCTCGGCGCGGAAGTAGTCGGGTTGGACGCACAGGTGCAGCACCACGTCGAGCGGCACCATCCGCGGCCCGTCGACCTCGAGGTCGTAGCCGGCCATGCGGAAGCGCTCGAGGTGGCGCCGCAACCGGCGCTCGAAAGGCGCATCGACCGCCGCGCCGCCGGGCCGGTCGGCGGTGACGAAGACGGTGTGCCAGCTGCCGGTCCAGCGCATCGTCGCCGCCGCGCGCTGCACCTCGCCGCTGCGCTCGGCCGCAGCGGCGTAGTCGGCCGGCGTGACGGCGCGCTCCTGGGTGCGAAAGGCTTCGGGCGCGTCGCGCCGAGCGGCCTGCACGTCCTCGGGCTCGATGCCGCCGGCGGCCGGCAGCGGGTTGAGCACGCCGCCGATCTGCGCCGGATCGGGCGGCAGTTCGGGCGCGGCGTAGAGCGATGCGTCGAGCACCAGGTGCGCGATCGACAACGCGCCGACGTTGCCCGCGCTGCCGTTGCCGACGCGAAAGCGGGCTTCGAAGCGCTGGCCGGCGTTGGGCCGCAGGCCGTGCCGGTCGTCACCGAAGCGCAAGCGCGCGCGCCGGTCGTGCTCGGTCTCGACCACGAAGTGCGTGTCGGCCGCGCCGCTGGCCAGCAGGTCGTGCTGCGGCAGCCAGGCGTCGCGCGTGCCGCCGGGCAGCTCGGTCAATGCGATGCGCGGCATCGCCTCGTGCACCGGCAGCGGCAGCAGGCAACGCGCCGGCCAGAAGGGGCGCTCGCGTGCATCGCCGGGCAGCGGTTCGAGCAGCGCGGCCAGCTCGAAGCCGTGCGTCAGCGGCGCCTCGGCGAGCGTCGGGCGGTAGCGCAGCGGTACCGGCGCGGCGCTCGGGCGCGCGCAGACATCGGCGTCGCGCGCCGGCGGCGCGTACGCCGCCACCGGCGCGGCCTTCACCGTGGGCAGGGCCTGCGGCGGCAGGCTGCGGCCATGGTCGGCGAGCACGATGTTGCCGAGCGCCGCGCTGATCGCCAGGCCCGGGCGCTCGGCTACGCCCAGGCAGAGCGCGAAAGGCAGCGCATCGGCGCCGTCCCAGGCGATGCGCGTCACGTCGAGCGGCGCATCGACCGGGGCGACCGGATCGAACAGGCCGCCCGACGGATCGACATCGGGCAGCACACGCACGAGGCGCACCGCCCAGCGCCGCGTGCGGTCGGCCTCGGCACGCAACGCGGCGTCGCTCGCGCCCGCTTCGCGCGCCAGCGTGGGGCTGCGCAGCTCCTGCAGCACCAGCACGTCGCCCACCGCGAGCGGCGGCCGGCCGCGCAGCGTGGCCTCGGTGCTGCCGCGCGCCAGGCAACAGCCGTCGTCGCCCCAGGTGTGGAACGACAGCTCGTTGAGCGCCACGTGCACGCGCGTCGTGCGCGCCACCTCGAACACCAGCGCCCCGGCGTCGAGCGCGCGCTGCAACTCGCGCGAATCCGGCCGCAGCACCGTCGGCAGCTCGACACTGCGCGTCAACAGTTGCGTGCCGCGCGCGACCGCAAAGCTGCCGGCCGCCACGCTCACCTGCACCCAGGCGCGCGCGTTGCAGCCTTCATGCAGCCGGTAGTCCACCAGGCGCGCATGGCGGCGCACCGAGCTGCGCCGCCGCGCGGTGGCCAGGTACGCCTCGTTGGCGATCGCGTCCTGCCGGTACGACAGGTTGTCGGCAGCGTAGGCCAGCAACTCGACCAGCATCACGCCCACGTCGGCGGCCGAGCGCTCGCGCCAGTCCGGCGTGGTCAGGGCCAGGCGGTCGAGCATCAGGCGGCGCAGCGCGGGATAGTCCTTGGCCAGGTAGTCGATCACCGGGCCCTCGACCGGCTCGCCCGGGCAGGGGCGCGGCTGCGCGCAGTCGAAGTCCGACGGGCACTCGACCTTGAACGAGAAGCCGATGCGCGACAGCAGCGGATCGAAGCCGGGCGGCGCCGCATCGCTGCCGGCGCCGGCCACCAGCGCCAGCGTGTAGCGCGAGAAGTCGCCCTCGCCGTCGGTGCGCACGAC
>CADEEN010000196.1 GCA_902826345.1 uncultured Burkholderiales bacterium
CGACAAGATCCCCGGCAACGTCAAGCCCCACATGGCGCAGGCGGTCGCCCAAAGCCCGGCGCTGGCCAAGCTGGTGGCAATGCGAGAGGAGTTGCGTCAGTTGTGGACGCGCACCAACGTGTCGCCGTCGCAGTTGGTGTCGGACCTCCAAGCCTGGTGCAAGCACGCAGAGGAAAGCGGTATCGCGGCGTTGCAGGAGTTCTCTCTGCGCTTGCGCGCCGCTCACGCGTAGAGCGAGAAAGAGACGCCCAACGAAAAGCCCGCCATCGGCGGGCTTTTTGCTTGCCTCTTGAGCGGGCCCTATTTCAGCTTCGTTTCCTTGTAGAGCACGTGTTTGCGCGCCTTCGGATCGAACTTCATGAATTCGAGTTTGTCCGGCGTGGTCTTCTTGTTCTTCGCCGTGGTGTAGAAGTGGCCGGTGCCTGCCGTGGACTCCAGCTTGATCTTTTCGCGTCCGCCTTTGCTTGCCATGTTCGTGGTCTCCTACAGGATTACAGCGTGCCCTTGGCGCGCAGGTCGGCAACAACTTGATCGATGCCGACCTTGTCGATCAGGCGCAGCGCGGCGTTGGTGACGCGCAGCCGCACCCAGCGGTTCTCGGTTTCGAGCCAGAAGCGGCGGTACTGCAGGTTGGGCAGGAAACGACGCTTGGTCTTGTTGTTGGCGTGGGAGACATTGTTTCCCACCATCGGGCGCTTACCCGTGACTTGACAGACGCGTGCCATGTTGTGGCTCCGAAAAATTGATGGCGGCCGCCGGCCGCCGGCGAAGCCTACGAGTATAGCGGGAAGCACGCCCCCGACGCCAGCGGCCTAGGCTTGCTGCTCCAGGAAGCGCTGCGCATCGAGTGCTGCCATGCAGCCGGTGCCGGCCGAGGTGATCGCCTGGCGGTACACATGGTCCTGCACGTCGCCGGCGGCAAAGACGCCGGGCACGCTGGTCATCGTCGCCATACCGTTCAAACCGGTCTTGGTGATGATGTAACCGTCCTTCATCTCCAGCTGGCCCTTGAAGATGTCGGTGTTGGGCTGGTGGCCGATGGCGATGAAGCAGCCCTTGACGGCCAGCTCGCTCGTCTTGCCGTCGGTGCTGCCCTTGATGCGCACTCCCGTGACGCCCGAGGCGTCGCCCAGCACCTCGTCGAGCGTCTGAAAGGTGTGCAGCATCATCTTGCCGTCGGCGACCTTGCTCATCAGCTTGTCGACCAGGATCGCCTCGGCGCGGAACTTGTCGCGGCGGTGGATCAGGTGAACCTTGCTGGCGATGTTCGACAGGTACAGCGCCTCTTCGACAGCCGTGTTACCGCCTCCGACCACGCAGACGTCGGCGCCCTTGTAGAAGAAGCCGTCGCAAGTGGCGCAGCCGGAGACGCCGCGGCCCATGAAGGCCTCTTCGCTCGGCAGGCCGAGGTACTTGGCCGAGGCGCCGGTGGCGATGACCAGCGCGTCGCAGGTGTAGCTGCCGGAGTCGCCGACGAGCGTGAACGGGCGCTTGGCGAAATCGACCGTGTGGATGTGATCGAAGACGACCTTCGTCTGAAAGCGTTCGGCGTGCTCCAGAAAACGCTGCATCAACTCCGGCCCCTGCACGCCCTGGGCGTCGGCGGGCCAATTATCGACATCGGTCGTGGTCATCAACTGGCCGCCCTGGGCCAGGCCTGTGATCAGCATCGGCTTCAGGTTGGCGCGGGCAGCATAGACGGCGGCGGTGTAGCCGGCGGGGCCGGAGCCGAGGATCAGGACTTTGGCGTGGGTGGGTGTGGTCATCGTTGATGGGTCCGGTAACAGCGCAGAGGGCGTCGCGGTGCGCCAACACAGCAAGGTACATGAGGTGCGGACCTCATGGCGTCAAGGCTGTCAATAGGCACAATAGCCGTGTCGTGAAATTGTAGGCAGCCTCGCCGTATGGCCCCCGAGCCGCAGAAGCCCGGGTGCGGCGCGGACCGCTGTAAAAAGACCACCCCAAGGAGTTTCTCCCATGTCGATGCTTTCGAATCTCGACCTGATCCGTCGTGTGCCGCTGTTCTCCATGCTCAGCAACGAGCACGCCCAGCAGGTGGCCGACAGCGTCGTCAAGCGGCGTTTCCGCCGCGGCGAGTTGGTCGTCGAGCAGGGCCGCAAGAGCAATGCGCTGTTCATCCTGCTCAACGGCCGGGCGCGCGTGTTGACCGCCGACTCGCGCGGCCGTGAGGTCATCCTCGCCGTGCTCGAAGCCGGCGACTACGTCGGCGAGATGAGCCTGATCGACAACGAACCGCACTCGGCCACCGTGCGCGCCGAAGTGCAGACCGACATGCTCGTGCTCGGCCGCGCCGAGTTCGCGCGCTGCCTGCCCGACACGACGACGCTGGCCTACGGCATCCTGCGCGGCCTCGTGCAGCGCCTGCGCGCCGCCGATCGGCAGATCGAATCGCTGGCGCTGCTCGACGTGTACGGACGCGTCGCGCGCACGTTGCTCGACATGGCCGAAGACGTCAACGGCACGCACATCATCCGCAACAAGGTGTCGCGCCAGGACATGGCCAAGGTCGTCGGTGCGTCGCGCGAGATGGTCAGCCGGGTGATGAAGGACCTGGAGCAGCGGGGCGTGATCGAGACGCAGGAAAACGGCGCGGTGCACATCAAGCAGCGCCTGTACAACGACTGAGCGTTTTGTTGCACGGAGGCTGAAAGGCCTTCGTCCACAATTCGGTCATGACCTTTCCTCTCGGATCGCTGCGCGGTGAGGCTGGCGCGGCGGCAGCGGCTGGCACCGGTGGTGCCGCGCCTACCGTCTCTCTGCGTCGGCAGCTCTGGCTGTTCGCCGGCGCCATCCTGTGGCTGCTGGCGATGCTGGCCTTGGTCACGCATTCGAGCGCCGACGCCGGCTTTTCGACCTCCGGCAGCGGTGCGCCGGTGTCGAACAAGGCCGGCCTGGCCGGCGCATGGCTGTCGGACTTTGCGTACTTTGCCTTCGGCTACAGCGTCTGGTGGTTGCCGCTCGTCGCCGCGCGCGCGTGGTTCGCCGCGCTGTCGCGCAGCCTTCGCAGCGCCGCGGTGCCGTCGCCGAGCCGCACCGTTTTCTGGGCCGGTCTGGCGTTGTTGATGGCCGGCAGCTGCGCGCTCGAAGCGACGCGCCTGTACCGCTTCGAAGGCTTCCTGCCGGGGCATGCCGGCGGCGTGCTCGGCTATGCGCTCGGCGCCACGTCGGTCAAGTGGCTCGGCTTTGCCGGCTCGGGCGTGTTCTGGATTGCAACGCTGGTGGCCGGCATCGCGATGGCGTTGCACTTCAACTGGTTGCGCCTCGCAGAGCGCATCGGCGGCTGGTTCGACACTTTCAAGCAGAAGCGCGAAGCGCAGCGCGAACTCGCCGAGGACGTGAAGCTCGGCTTGGCGGCGCAGCGCGAGCGCGACCACGTCGTGGCCATCGAGCGTGAGGTGATCGAAGAGCACATCCCGGTCGTCATCGAGAAGCCGGTGTTCGAGGTGCCGAAGTCGGACCGCGTTGCCAAGGAGCGGCAGAAGCCGCTGTTCGCCGAGCTCAACGACACCAAGCTGCCGCAGGTCGATCTGCTCGACGCCGCGCCCAGCCGTGTCGAATCGACGGTGACGAGCGACTCGCTCGAAATGACCTCGCGCATGATCGAGAAGAAGCTGAAGGATTTCGGCGTCGAGGTGCGTGTGGTTGCCGCGTCGCCCGGCCCGGTGATCACCCGCTACGAGATCGAGCCGGCGACGGGTGTGAAAGGCTCGCAGGTCGTCAACCTGGCCAAGGATCTGGCGCGCTCGTTGTCGCTGGTGAGCATCCGCGTCGTCGAAACGATTCCCGGCAAGACGACGATGGCGCTCGAGCTGCCGAACGCGAAGCGGCAGATGATCAAGCTGGCGGAAATCCTCGGCTCGTCGGCGTACAACGATGCGGCGTCGATGCTGACGATCGGCCTGGGCAAGGACATCGTCGGCGCGCCGGTGGTGATCGATCTGGCGAAGACGCCGCACGCGCTCGTCGCCGGTACCACCGGCTCGGGCAAGAGCGTGGGCATCAACGCGATGATCCTGTCGCTGCTCTACAAGGCCGAGGCGCGCGATGTGCGCTTGATCCTGATCGACCCGAAGATGCTCGAACTCTCGGTGTACGAGGGCATCCCGCACCTGCTGTGCCCGGTGGTCACCGACATGAAGCAGGCGGCCAACGCGCTGAACTGGTGTGTCGGCGAAATGGAGCGGCGCTACAAGCTGATGAGCAAGCTCGGTGTGCGCCAGCTCTCGGGCTACAACAAGAAGATCGAAGACGCCACCGCCAAAGGCGAGCACATCGGCAACCCGTTTTCGCTGACGCCGGAGCAGCCGGAGCCGCTTGAGCGGCTGCCGCAGATCGTCGTCGTCATCGACGAACTCGCAGACCTGATGATGGTCGTCGGCAAGAAGATCGAAGAGTTGATCGCGCGGCTGGCGCAGAAGGCGCGCGCGTCGGGCGTGCACCTGATCCTGGCCACGCAGCGGCCGAGCGTCGATGTCATCACGGGTTTGATCAAGGCCAACATCCCGACGCGCATCGCATTCCAGGTGTCGAGCAAGATCGACAGCCGCACGATCTTGGACCAGATGGGCGCCGAAGCGCTGCTCGGCATGGGCGACATGCTGTACCTCTCGGCCCCTGCGCAGATCACGACGCCGATGCGCGTGCACGGCGCGTATGTCAGCGACGACGAGGTGCACCGCGTTGTCGAGTACCTGAAGGCGCAGGGCGAGCCGAACTACATCGAGGGCATCCTCGAAGGCGGCACGCTCGAAGCCGATGGCGATGCCGTGGCCGGCGAAGGCGGCGGCGACGTCGAGGCCGATCCGATGTATGACCAGGCGGTGGCGATCGTGTTGCAGCACAAGCGGGCGTCGATTTCGCTGGTGCAGCGCCACCTGCGCATCGGCTACAACCGCGCTGCGAGGTTGTTGGAACAAATGGAGCGCTCGGGGCTCGTATCGGCGATGGCGACCAACGGCAACCGCGATCTGCTGGTGCCCAAACGAGACGAATGAAAACATTCCTGCTCCTGCTGGCGTTCATGGCGAGCGCCGCGCACGCCGACGCGGTGGACGCGTTGCGCGAGTTCACGCGCGACGCCAAGACCGGCCGCGCGACGTTCAAGCAGGTCGTCACCACGACCGACACGGCGAAGAAGAAAACGTCGAGCGGCAGCTTCGAGTTCGCGCGGCCGAACCGCTTTCGCTTCGCCTACGCCAAGCCGTACGAGCAGGTCATCGTCGGCGATGGTGAAAGCGTCTGGCTCTACGACGTCGATCTGCAGCAGGTGACGGTGCGCGCGATGGACCAGGCGCTCGGCGCGACGCCGGCGGCGCTGCTCGCCGGCGCCAACGTCGAGAAGGACTTCGAGCTCAAGGCGCAGCCGAGCGCGCAGGGCCTCGACTGGGTGCAGGCCACGCCGCGCATCAGAGGCGAGGCGGCGAGCTTTCAGTCGCTGCGCGTCGGCTTCAAGGGCAAGGCGCTGGCCGCCATCGAACTGGTCGACAACTTCGGCCAGCGCTCGCTGCTGAGCTTCAGCGACGTGGCGACCAACGTTGCATCGGCAGCCGACGCCTTCCGCTTCACGCCGCCCAAGGGCGTGGAAGTGCTCAAGCAGTAGCGGCCGGTCGCCGCCGCCGCTGGGCCGCGAGCCACAGCAGCGCCACCGCGATCAGCAGCACGACAGGCAGCGAGCCGACGTTCAACCACTGCCAGCCGCGCGTCGTGATCAGCGCGCCGGAGGCGAACGACGTGATGGCCATCGTCGTGAAAACGCAGAAGTCCATCGCACCCTGCGTCTTGATTTTTTCTTCGGGCCGGTAGGCCTCGGTGAGCAGCGTCGAGCCGCCGACGAAAAGAAAATTCCAGCCGACGCCGAGCGTGAACAGCGCGACGAGGAACTGCATCAACTCGACACCCGACAACGCGACGGCGATGCAGATCAGATTGAGCAGCACGCCGACGGCCATAACCGGCAGCGCGCCGAAGCGCTTGATCAGATGACCGGTGAAGAAGCTCGGCACGAACATGCCGAGCACATGCCACTCGAGCACGAGCGCAGCATCGGAGAACGGCAGGCCGCACGTGGCCATGGCGATCGGCGTGGCCGCCATCAGCAGGTTCATCACGCCGTAGCCGAGCGCGCCGGCAGCCGCGGCAACGATGAACACCGGCTGGCGAACGATCTGCAACAGCGGCCGGCCCGACGTTGCACCGGCACGAGGCGCGTGGTGCTGCGGAAAGCGGATCGACGACAGCACCGCCAGGGACAGCAGCGCGACGATCACCAACGACAGGTAGGCCGCTGCAAACGGCACGTCGAGCAGCGAGCGCGTGGCACTGGCCAGGTTCGGTCCGGCGAACGCGCCGATGATGCCGCCGGCGAGCACGAGCGAGATCGCGCGCTCCTTGAACTCGGGCGCGACCAGCTCCGGCCCGGCAAAACGGTAGAGCGCGGCGTTGGCGTTGTAGTAGCCGGCGACCACCGTGGCGGCGACGAGGAGCCAGAAGTTTTTCGTCACCGCGGCATACGCGCACAGCGCGGCCGACAGCGCGGCCACGACGAGGCCGAACTGGAACGAACGCTTGCGGCCGAAGCGCGACTGCGTCTTCGCCACCAGCCACGCCGACAGCGCGCTGCCGACGACGTATCCCGTCACCGGCAGCGTCGCCATCCAGGCCAGCGGCGCCAACTGCAAGCCCACCAGGCCGTTGATGGCGATGAAGACGACGTTGTTGGTGAGGAAGAAACCTTGGCAGAGTGCGAGCAGCAGCAGGGGGCGGTTCATCGACCGATCATCGCATCGGCTAGGCTTGCGCCATGTCTCTGTTCGACGACGACGTACCGGCGCAGGATGCGACACCATGCGCCGATGCACCGCTGGCCGAGCGCCTGCGCCCGCGCACGCTGGATGAAGTCATCGGCCAACGCCATCTGCTGGCCGCAGGCAAAACGCTGCGCGCCGCCTTCGACGCGGGCCGCCTGCACTCGATGATCCTGTGGGGGCCGCCGGGCGTCGGCAAGACGACCTTGGCGCGCCTCGTGGCGCAGGCGTTCGACGCCGAGTTCATCCAGATCTCGGCCGTGCTCGGCGGCGTCAAGGACATTCGCGAAGCGGTCGAGCGTGCGCAGGCGGCGCGCCGCATCGGCCGCGCGAGCATCGTCTTCGTCGATGAGGTGCACCGCTTCAACAAGGCGCAGCAGGACGCGTTTCTGCCGCACGTCGAAGGCGGGCTGTTCACCTTCATCGGCGCGACGACGGAGAACCCGTCGTTCGAAGTCAACTCGGCGCTGCTGTCGCGGGCCACGGTGCATGTGCTGCAACCCCTGAGCGAAGGCGAGCTGGCCGAGCTGCTCGAACGCGCGCGCGCGGCGACGAACATGCCGCCGTTCAGCGACGCTGCGCGGGACCGCCTCGTCGGCTACGCCGACGGCGATGCGCGGCGCTTGCTCAACGTCGTCGAGAACGTCGCCGTCGTCATGGGCGGGGCGAAGCAGATCGACGAAGCGCTGCTCGAGCGCGCGCTCGGCGATCAACTGCGCCGCTACGACAAGGGCGGCGAGCAGTTCTACGACACCATCTCGGCGCTGCACAAGGCGGTGCGCGGCAGCGACCCCGACGCAGCCCTGTACTGGCTGGTGCGCATGTTCGACGGCGGCGTCGATCCGCGCTACGCGGCGCGCCGCCTGGTGCGCATGGCCAGCGAGGACATCGGCCTGGCCGACCCGCGCGCGCTGCGGCTGGCGCTCGACGCCGCCGAGACCTACGAACGCCTCGGGTCGCCCGAGGGCGAGCTGACGCTGGCCCAGGCGGGGGCATACCTC
>CADEEN010000197.1 GCA_902826345.1 uncultured Burkholderiales bacterium
CGGCATCGGCGGCTGCCCGCACGCGCCGGGGGCCAGCGGCAACGTCGCCACGGAAGACGTGGCGTACCTGTTCGCCAGCATGGGCGTGCCGACCGGCCTCGACTTCAACGTGTTGATGGCGCTTCGCGCGCAAGTCGGGCAGTGGCTCGACGGCGAGCCGCTGCACGGATCGATCTGGCGCGCGGGTTTGCCGAAGACGGTCAGCGCATGAACCATCAACCACTCACCGGTCTCAAAGTCGTCGAGTTCACCCACATGGTGATGGGCCCGACCTGCGGCATGGTGCTCGCCGACCTCGGCGCCGAGGTGATCAAGGTCGAGCCGATCGACGGCGACCGCACGCGCACGCTGCTCGGCGCGGGCATCGGCTTCTTTCCGCTCTTCAACCGCAACAAGAAGAGCATCCAGATCGACCTGACGACGGCGGCCGGCGCCGCCGCGGCGCGCAGGCTGTGCGCCAGCGCCGATGTGGTGGCCGAGAACTTCAAGCCCGGGTCGATGGTCAAGTACGGTCTCGACTACGCCGCCTTGTCGAAGGCCAACCCGAAACTCATCTACGCCAGCTTGAAAGGCTTTCTGCCCGGCCCGTACGACCACCGCACCGCGCTCGATGAAGTGGTGCAGATGATGGGCGGCCTGGCCTACATGACCGGCCGGCCGGGTGACCCGCTGCGCGCCGGCTCGTCGGTCAACGACATCATGGGCGGCATGTTCGGCGCCATCGCCATCCTCGGCGCGCTCATCCAGCGCGGCATCAGCGGCAAGGGGATGGAAGTGCAGGCGGCGCTGTACGAGAACAACATCTTTCTCGTCGGCCAGCACATGCTCCAGTACGCGATCACCGGCCAGCCGGCCGCGCCGATGCCGGCGCGCATCAGCCCGTGGGCGATCTACGACGTCTTCACGGTGAAAGACGGCGAGCAGATTTTCTTGGCGGCGGTGAGCGACGGACAGTGGCTGACGTTTTGCGACGCGCTCGGCTTCGCCGATCTGAAAGCCGACCCGGCGTTGAAGCTCAACAACGACCGCGTGCGAGCGCGGCCGAGGCTGTTGGCCGAACTGGGCAAGCGCCTGAAGGTTTTCAGCGCCGATCAACTGGCGCAGAAGATGGAGGCGGCAGGCCTGCCGTTCGCCCCGATACGCAAACCAGAAGAACTGCTGGATGATCCGCACCTCGTCGCCACCGGCGGCTTGGCCGACATTCAGCTCACCGACGGCGAGCGCGCAGGCGCGACGGTGAAGACGACGCTGTTCCCATTCACGCTCGACGGCGAGCGCTCAGGTGTGCGTTTGAACCCGCCGAAGCGCGGCGAACACACGCGCGAGGTGCTCGCCGGTGTCGGCTTGACGCCGGGCGAGATCGACACGCTGATCGAATCCAAGTGCGTGGCCTGAAGACCACCCTGCATTCAATTCAACAACAGGAGACAAGACGATGATGTTCAAGACCACTCGACGCACGCTGATCGCGGCTTCCCTGTCGGCGCTGTGTGCCGTGCCGGCACTGGCGCAGGTCGGCGACAAGACCGTCAAGTTCGTGCTGCCCAACGCCACCGGTTCCGGCGTCGATGCGATCACGCGCGCCGCGCAGCCGGCGCTGGCCAAGGCGCTGGGGCACACGGTGGTGATCGACAACCAGCCCGGCGCGGGCGGCATCGTCGGCCTGCAGCAGTTGCAGAAGTCGGCGCCCGACGGCTTCACGCTGTCGGTGGTGTCGAACAATGTCGTCATCCTGCCGAGCGTCTACAAGACGGTGCCGTTCGACATGCCGGGCGACTTCACGCCGATCGCGGTCATCGGCGCGACGCCGATCGTGCTGGTGGTCAATCCGCAGAAGGTGGCGGCCAAGGACCACAAGGAATTCGCCGCGCTGCTGAAGAGCAAGCCCGACCAGTTCACCTACGGCTCGGGCGGCAACGGCACGATCCTGCACCTCACCGGCCAGCAGTACGTAGACGAGGTCGGCGCCACGGCGCGGCACATTCCGTACAAGGGCGTCGGCCCCTTTGTCACCGACCTGATCGGCGGCCAGATCGACTTCGGCACGCTGGCGCTGCCGAGCGTGCAGCAGCACATCAAGAGCGGCGCGCTGCGTGCCATCGGCATGGGCGGCGCGCAGCGCACGGCGGCAGCGCCGGACATCGCGACCATCGCCGAGCAGGGCACGCCGGGCTACGTGGTCGAGGCTTGGTTCGGCGTCATCGGACCCAAGGGCATGAGCGCGGCCGACGTCAAGCGCGTGCACGACGCGCTGAAGACGGCGTTCGCCGACCCGGCGGTGGTGGAGGCGATGGCCAAGCAGGGCAACACCATCAACATCGGCAGCGCGGAGTCGGCGCAGCAGACCTTCCGCAGCGAGAAAGACAAGTACGCCAAGCTGGTGAAGAAGGCGGGCATCGAGTTGCAGTGACGGCACTCGATCTTCGCCCGACATTCCTCTTTCTGAGCGCCGACCCGGCGCGATGCGCTGCGCAACGCCGGCATCGACGTCATCGTCGCCGGCAAGCGCTACGGCAGCGGCAGTTTGCGCGAGCACAGCGTGGTGGCAGAGCGCGCGGCGGGCGTGCACCTGTTGATCGCCGAGAGTTTCGAGCGCATCTACCGGCAGAACGCCGACAACGTGGGGCCGCTGACGAGCACCGACTTCGGCTCGGTTGAACGTATTGCGCGCGGCGAGGCGATCGAGTTGGACGAGTTGCTGCAGGGGCGCGATGCGCTGGCGGCGGCGATCGTGCGCGCGGTTGGCCAGCCCGGCGACCGTCGCTGCGAGCGCGATCGCCGGTGAGTTGCGCTCGTTCGACGAGTTGCGCGCGGCCGCTGCGAACATCTGACGGCGCGGGAAAACACCTGCGCGCAACGCCGACGGCAGCGCTCGCAGCGCTACTAGACTCCGGCCCCATGTTCGACGGGCTGAATACTGTTCAACCAATTGACCGCCAGGCCCGAACGCAGCCGGCGCTGGTGCCGGCCGTGACGCGCGCGCTGGCACTGCTCGACCGCCTCGCCGAAGAGCGCCAGCCGCTGCCGCTGGCGCGCCTGGCCGCCGGGCTCGAACTGCCCAAGAGCAGCGTGCACGGCCTGTGCGCCACGCTGCTCGCGCTCGGCTACCTGCGCCGTCACGCCGACGGCAGCTTCTCGATCGGGCCGCGCGTGATGGGCCTGGCCGATGCCTTCATCGCCGGCACCGGCGTGACGCAGGAGTTCGCCGCGCTGTGGGCCGAGGCCGGCGAGGTGCCGGACGAGACCGTCGTGCTGGCCATCCTGAACGGCGCCGACGTGGTCTATGTCGCCACGCGCTCGGGCAAGCGCCCGCTCGGCCTGTCGTTCAACATCGGCATGCGGCTGCCGGCGTATCTGGCCGCGTCGGGCAAGGCGATGCTGGCGCACCTGGGCGAGGGCGCGTTGCGCGCGCTGCTGGGTGACGTCGAACTGGCGCCGATGGCGCAGCGCATCGGCCCGTCGTTCAAGGCGCTGCGCGCCGAACTCGCGCAGGTGCGCACCAACGGCTACAGCGTCGATGACGAGGGCGTGCGCGAAGGCGTCTACTGCATCGGCGCGCCGGTGTTCGACAGCCGCGGCGACGTGGTCGCCGGCATCGGCATGTGCCTGCAGAAATCACCGCGCCAGGTGCAGGCGCGCGAGGCGCAGCGGCGTCACGTGATCGACGTCGCATCGCGCTTGACGCAGCGGCTCGGGGGCAGGGCATCGTGAGCGCCGCCACCTCCGACATCATTCTCGAAACCCGCGACCTGACGAAGGAGTTCAAGGGCTTCGTCGCCGTGGACAAGGTCAACCTGCGCGTGCGCCGCGGCAGCATCCATGCGCTGATCGGCCCCAACGGCGCCGGCAAGACGACCTGCTTCAACCTGCTGACGAAGTTCCTCACGCCGACGGCCGGCACGATCCTGTTCAACGGCGTCGACATCACGCGCGAGAAGCCGGCGCACATCGCGCGCCGCGGCATCATCCGCTCGTTCCAGATCTCGGCCGTGTTCCCGCACCTGTCGGTGCTGGAGAACGTGCGCGTGGCGTTGCAGAGGAAGCTCGGCACCTCGTTCCACTTCTGGCGCGCTGAGCGCAGCCTGGAGCCGCTGAACGAACGCGTGCATGAGTTGCTGCGCGCGGTCGATCTCGGCGACTACGCCGACACGCCGACAGTCGAGCTCGCCTACGGCCGCAAGCGCGCGCTCGAAATCGCGACCACGCTGGCAATGGAGCCCGAACTGATGCTGCTCGACGAGCCGACGCAGGGCATGGGCCTGGAAGACGTGGACCGCATCCGCCAGCTGATCAAGAAGGTGGCGGCGAACCGCACCGTGCTGATGGTCGAGCACAACATGAGCGTGGTGTCGAGCATCGCCGACACGATCACGGTCTTGCAGCGCGGCGCGACGCTGGCCGAAGGGCCGTACGAAGTGGTGTCGAAGAACCCGGCAGTGATCGAGGCCTACATGGGCAGTGCCGATGTCGAACTCAAGGGCGCGCACTGATGGTTGGCCCCCAAGCTCACTTCGTTCGCTGCCCCCCGAGGGGGCGCTCAGCGCCCTTCGGGCGGCCGGGCGGGCGCTGATATGGCAGCTCCAATGCTCGAAGTGAAAGACCTGCACGCCTGGTACGGCGAATCGCATGTGCTGCACGGCGTGACCTTCGACGTGCGCGAAGGCGAAGTCGTGACGCTGCTCGGCCGCAACGGCGCCGGCCGCACGAGCACGCTGCGCGCGATTCTCGGCCTGACCGGCAGCCGCAAGGGCTCGATCCGCGTCAAGGGCACCGAGGTCATCGGCCTGCCGACGCACCGCATCGCACAGCTCGGCATCGGCTACTGCCCGGAGGAGCGCGCGATCTTCTCCAGCCTCTCGGCCGAAGAGAACCTGATGCTGCCGCCGACGCTGGCCGAAGGCGGCATGAGCGTCGAGCAGATCTACACGATGTTCCCCAACCTGCGCGAGCGCGCCAACAGCCAGGGCACGCGCCTGTCGGGCGGCGAGCAGCAGATGCTGGCCGTCGCGCGCATCCTGCGCACGGGGGCGCGCCTGCTGCTGCTCGACGAGATCTCCGAAGGCCTGGCGCCGGTGATCGTCGCCAAGCTCGCCGAGATGGTGCGCACGCTGCGCATGCAGGGCTACACCGTCGTCATGGTCGAGCAGAACTTTCGTTTCGCCGCGCCGCTGGCCGACCGCTTCTACGTCATGGAGCACGGCCGCGTGCTGCAGGAATTCACCCAAGCACAGCTGCCCGCCAACCTCGAGCGTCTGCACGAATACCTGGGCGTCTGAACGCCCGATCTTTTCTTTCCACTTTTCACCCACGGAGACCATTCGATGAAACTGAAGAAACTCACCGCCGCCTGCACGCTGGCCTGCGCCACGCTGTTCGGCGCCGCCGCCCCCGCGCAAGCGCAAATCTCCGGTGACGTGATCCGCATCGGCATCATCACCGACATGTCGAGCCTGTACGCCGACATCGACGGCCCCGGCGGCGTCGAGGCCATCAAGATGGCGATCGCCGATGCCGGCGGCGCGATCAACGGCAAGAAGGTCGAGGTGCTGTTCGCCGACCACCAGAACAAGGCCGACATCGCCGCCGCGAAGGCGCGCGAGTGGTTCGACACGCAGGGCCTGGACATGCTGGTCGGCGGCACCAACTCGGGCACCGCGCTGGCGATGGCCAAGGTGGCGGCCGAGAAGAAGAAGCCGTATCTCGTCGTCGGCGCGGCCTCGTCGGCGCTGACCAACGACCAGTGCACGCCGTACACGGTGCACTGGGTCTATGACACGGTGGCGCTGGCCAAGGGCACCGGCAATGCAGTGGTCAAGGCGGGCGGCAAGAGCTGGTATTTCCTGACGGCGGACTACGCCTTCGGCGCGGCGCTGCAGAACGACACCAGCAACGTCGTCAAGGCGGCGGGCGGCACCATCGTCGGCTCGGTCAAGCACCCGCTGTCGGCCAGCGACTTCTCGTCGTTCCTGCTGCAAGCTCAGAGTTCCAAGGCGCAGATCCTCGGCATGGCCAACGCCGGCGGCGACACCATCAACACCATCAAGGCGGCCAATGAGTTCGGCATCACGAAGTCGATGAAGCTCGCCGGTCTGCTGGTCTTCATCAACGACATCCACTCGCTCGGCCTGAAGACGACGCAGGGCATGTACCTGACCGATAGCTGGTACTGGAACCGCGACGCCGACACGCGCGCCTGGAGCCGCAAGTTCTTCGACAAGATGAAGCGCATGCCGTCGTCGCTGCAGGCCGGCGACTACTCGGCGACGCTGAACTACCTGAACGCGGTCAAGGCCGTGGGCAGCGACGACGGCGATAAGGTGCTGGCGCAGATGAGGAAGACCAAGGTCAACGACGTCTTCGCCAAGGGCGGCTATATCCGCGAGGACGGCCGCATGGTGCACGACATGTACCTGATGCAGGTCAAGGCGCCGGACAAGTCGACCGAGCCCTGGGACTACTACAACGTGGTCGAGACGATCAAGGGCGACGCCGCGTGGACGACCAAGGCGGACACCAAGTGCCCGCTGTGGAAGTAGCGTGACCTGAGGCGCCGGCGCGAAAGAAGACGATGGAGATTTTCGGCATCCCGCTGCAGGCCTTTCTCGGCCAGTTGCTGCTCGGCCTGGTCAACGGCTCGTTCTACGCGATGCTGAGCCTGGGCCTGGCGGTGATCTTCGGGCTGCTGGGCATCGTCAACTTCGCGCACGGCGCGCTCTACATGATCGGCGCCTACGTCGCCTGGGGCAGCCTCGAGTACCTCGGCCTGAACTACTGGTTCGCGCTGGTGCTCGCGCCGATCGTCGTCGGCGCGCTCGGTGTGGTCATCGAGCGCACGATGTTGAAGCAGCTCTACAAGGTCGATCCGATCTACGGCCTGCTGCTCACGTTCGGCCTGGCGCTGATCTTCGAGGGCTTGTTCCGCGACCGTTTCGGCGTCTCGGGCCAGCAGTACGCCGTGCCCGACCTGCTGCAGGGCGCGACCAACCTCGGCTTCATGGTGCTGCCGAACTACCGCGCCTGGGTGGTCTTCGCGTCGCTGCTCGTCTGCTTCGGCACCTGGTTCCTGATCGAGCGCACGCGGCTGGGCTCCTACCTGCGCGCCGGCACCGAGAACCCGGCGCTCGTGCAGGCCTTCGGCGTCAACGTGCCGCTGATGGTGATGCTGACCTACGCCGCCGGCGCCGGGCTGGCGGCGATCGCCGGCGTGCTCGCGGCGCCGGTGATCCAGATCACGCCGCTGATGGGCAGCAACCTGATCATCGTCGTCTTCGCCGTCGTCGTCATCGGCGGCATGGGCTCGATCCTCGGCTCGATATTGACGGGACTCGTGCTCGGCATCATCGAGGGCCTGACCAAAGTGTTCTACCCCGAAGCGTCGAGCATCGTCGTCTTCGTCATCATGGCCATCGTGCTGATGATCCGGCCGGCCGGCCTGTTCGGGAAAGAAAAGTGATGACGACATCGGACAAGGCCGCACGCATCGCCTGGGCCGTTGGCCTCGTCATCCTGATCGCCGCGCCGTTCATCGGCCTGTACCCGATCTTCATGATGAAGGCGCTGTGCTTCGCGATCTTCGCCTGCGCCTTCAACCTGCTGCTCGGCTACACCGGGCTGCTCTCGTTCGGCCATGCGGCCTTCCTCGGCGCCGCGGCCTATGCCACCGGCTGGCTGGTGCGCAGCGCCGGCTGGTCGCCGGAGCTCGGCGTTATCGGCGGCACGCTGTTCGCCGCGGCCATCGGCCTGCTGGTGGGGCTGATCGCGATCCGCCGCCAGGGCATCTACTTCGCGATGATCACGCTGGCGATGGCGCAGATGGTCTA
>CADEEN010000198.1 GCA_902826345.1 uncultured Burkholderiales bacterium
CTTGCGTCGCGCCGCCATGGTCTAGTGGAGCTGCCAACTCATGTCAGTCGAGATTCTGGACTGCGGGCCGAGCAGCATAAAACTTACGCTGCAAACACCCTCTCCATCTCCCTTCTCAATTCCAACGCCCGCGACGGCGGCATTTCGACATCGTCCCAGCTCAAACTGTGCCCCTGCTTCACCGCCCGCACCACCTTCACCTCATGCGCCAGCCCCAACGGCAAACCGCCGATGCGCCGTGACGTGGCGGCAGGCAGCAGCTTCCCCCACACCGTGTAGCCGCCTTCGCCGTCGAGCATCTCGCCGGGCTTCAAATCGCGCTTGGCGGTGGCCACCACGTCGGCGTTCCAGGCCTGCGCCACGCCGGTGGGTTCACCGCGCAGTGCGACGCTGGCCACGCTCATGCCGACTTCCAGCCCGATCAGGTGCCAGCGCTTGTAGAGCGTGAAGTAGCGCCCGCTCGGCTCGGTGTGAGCGTTGTATTCCTCGAAGCAGTTGCGCACGTACTCGGTCTCGCCCTCGACGGTGACCCACACGCCCATGCGGATGTCGTACGGGATCACGCGGCCGTCGCGCTCCAGCGACGAGATCACTTCGACCATGCCCTTCTTTTCGAGCACACCGCCTTCGCTGATCGGCCGCGTCACGCGCGGGATGTCCTCGACGCTGGCCGGCGGGTACTGCAGGCCGTCGCTCGGCACGGCGAGGCCGGTGGCGTTGCTGACCGCGGTGGACTCGATGCTCGGCTTGCTGCCGTCGAGAAAGCTGTTGAACATCTTCGGGTTCAACCCGCCGCGCTCGGCCTGCTCGGGCGTCAGGCCGTAGTAGCCCCACACCGTCTCCGGCGTCGATTGCGCGAAGTGCGGCAGCCATTTGTGGCCGCGCCCCGCAGCGACGACCGGGAAGCCGCAAGTGCGTGCCCAATCGACCAGGTCGCAGATCATGGCCGGCTGGTCGCCGTAGGCCAGGCTGTAGATCACGCCGGCTTCTGCGGCGCGGCGCGCCAGCAGCGGCCCGCAGAACGCATCGGCCTCGACGGTGACGTTGACGACATGCTTGTGCTCGGCAATCGCCGCCAGGATGTGATCGACCGCGTGCACCGGCGAGCCGGTGCATTCGACGACGATCTCGATTTCGGGCAGCTTGACCAGCGCCTGCCAGTCGTCGGTGATCCAGGTGCTGCCGTCGCGCAGCGCGGCGGCGGCACTGCCCGCGGCCGACTGCTGCGCCGTCCAGCCGACACGCGCCAGGTTCTTCTTCGCGCCCGCCGGGTTCAGGTCGGCAATCGCCACCAGGTGCACGCCCGGCGTGCGCACCACTTGCGCCAGGTACATCGAGCCGAACTTGCCGGCGCCGATGAGGCCGACGCGGATCGGCTTGTTGTCGGCGGCGCGCTGCTGGAGTTGGGTGTGCAGGCTCATGCGGCTTGCCTCGTCGGTTCGGTAGAAGCAGTGACCAGCGCGCTTGCCGGCATGCCTTCTTTCCACGGCAACTCGACCGGGTGATTCTTCAGCAGGCAGTCATCCGGCAGACAGGCGATCGGCGTGAAGTCGCGGTGCGCGATGTACCCGGGCCGCTTGAAGCGGCGGATATGGTTGCTGACAGCGCACAGGCTCAAGTACACGCTGACCCGATTCCAAGGACTCAAGTTGCTCGTCGACGCATGCACGAGGCAGGAGTGGAACAGGATCATCGAGCCCGCAGGACCTTTCGGCGACACGATGCCATCTTGCTTGCCGCCCGCGCGCTCGACCAGTGCCGCGATCAATTCGTTGTCCACCGTCCACAGCGGATAGCTCGTCGTCGTCAGATCGTGCTTCGCATCGATCACGCCCTTCTTGTGGCTGCCCGGGATGAACATCAGCGGGCCGTTGAACTCGTTGACGTCGTCGAGAAAGATGGCGACGTTCATCGCCCGCTCGGTCGGCATCCAGTCGTCGTTCTTCCAGGTGCCGTAGTCCTGGTGCCATTGCCAGACGTCGCCCTCGAAGGCCATCTTGCCGTTGACCTTGAACTGGTGCATGTACAGCGGCTCGTCGTCGAACAACTGCTGCACCGGCTGCACCATGCGCGGGTGCCGCGCCAGCCGCGCGAAGGGTTCGCTGTAGAGGTGCGCGGCAAAGTTGGTGCGCACCGCGTCGCTGCCTTTCTCGCGCACGTTGAAGGCCTCGCGGCGCGCGTAGAGCGACGGCACGGCGTCGGTCAGCGTCGTCACTTCATCGGGCTCGAACAGGCCGGGGAAGAAGAGGTAGCCGTCGCGGTCGAAGGCGTCGAGCTGGTCCTGGCTGAGTTTCATGCGGGGCTCCTTCACTGGGCATGCAGAACTTCGGACAGCCGCGCCTGCAAGTGCCGGCCGGCCTGCTCGCCGTGGCCGCGCATCAGCGCTTCGGCGCGGCGGGCGTCACGCGCCGCGATGGCGCGCGCGATGGCTTCGTGCTCGTTCCAGACCGTGCTGCGCAACTCGCTGTGCTGCAGCACGGCGCCCATCGCGCGGCGGATGTGGCGCCAGTGCAGTTGCGCGCTCTGCTCGATCAACGGGTTGTCTGCTGCGGCGTAGATCGAGGCGTGGAACTCGATGTCGGCATCGATCATCGCCGCCACCTTGCCGCTCTTCGCAGCGCGGCGGCCGCGGGCGATCAGCTCGGCGTCGTACTTGAAGCCGGCGGCGCAGGCCAGGCGCGCGGCCAGCGCATCGAGCGCGCCGCGCACCTGATAAACATCGGCCAGCCACTTGGCGTCGAGCGGCGCCACCTGCAGGCCGCGGCCCGGTGCGTCGGCCACCAGGCCGTCTTTCTTCAACAAGCGCAGCGCCTGCAACACCGGCTGGCGGCTGACGGCGAGCTGTGCCGCCAGCTCTTCCTGCGTGATGCGCGCGCCGGGCGCGAACGCGCCGCTGCTGATGGCGTCGACCAAGGCGCGGTACACCTGATCGACCAGATCGGGTGCGAGTTCGAGGCGGTGCAGTTCGGCGGACATGGTGTTCGTACTCTGTATACAGAAGACAGTTTAGCGGCCACCGCAGGCTGCGCTACCCGGGCCAATGCCTGCGTGTCGGCGCAGGCCTAGACTCACGCCCAGAAACCAAGGAGGAAGCGAGCATGTGGATTCGAGTCGTTGCAGGCGTGCTGATCTTGTCGCTCGTGGGCCTGGGCGCCGCGAGCTGCGGCACCATCGAAACCGGCAATGTCGGCGTGCGCACGACGCTCGGCAAGGTCAACCCGGAAGAGGTCGAACCCGGCATCTACGTCGGCTTGCCGGTGGTGACGCAGGTCCAGGTGTTCTCAGGCAAGGAGATCGCGGTCGAGTTGAACGACCTGACGCCGAAGGCGCGCGACAACCTGTCGCTGCGCGACCTCGACCTGACCGTGTACTACAAGGTGGCCACCGGATCGATCGCCGAGCTCTACATCAAGTACGCCGCCCGCCACGCACGCGCCGAAGGCGCGCGCGAGTACCTGCCGGCGTACCAGCTGGTTCAGGGCGTCGCGCGCAACGTGATCTATGAAGAAACCGCCAGGATGGAGAGCCTGGTGATGCACACCAAGCGCGACGAGATGGCCGCGGCGGTCAAGCGCGGTATCCAGGCCGAACTCGACACCAATGACAAGGGCGTCTTCACAGTCACGCGCGTCGTCGTGCGCGCGCTGACGACGGACCCCGCGATTGAAAAGGCCATCCAGGAATCGGTGGCGGCGCAAAAACAGTTGGAGACCACGCGCCAGCGCATCCAGATCGCCGAGGCCGAAGCGCAGGTGGAGATCAAACGCGCCGAAGGCGTGGCCAAGGCCAACCAGATCATCAACCAGAGCCTGACCCGTGAGTACCTGCAGCACGAAGCCAACCTCGCGTTGATGAAGTTTGCCGAGAAGGGCGGCACGTCGACGGTTGTCATTCCGGCCAACATGCAGACGGCACCGCTGATCAACATCGGCGGTTCGAAGTAAATCGATGTCCATCGGCGAGTTCGACCTCATCCAGCGCTGGTTCCAGCGGCCGAGCCGACGCTCGCCGCTCGGCGTCGGCGACGACTGCGCGCTGCTGCAGCCGGCGCCCGGCATGCAGCTGGCCGTGTCCACCGACATGCTGGTCGAGGGCCGCCACTTCCTGCCGACCGTCGCGCCCGAGTGGCTCGGGCACAAGGCGCTGGCGGTGAATCTCTCGGATCTGGCCGCGTGCGGCGCGTCGCCGCTGGCCTTCACGCTGGCGCTGTCGATGCCGCGCGTCGATGAGGCCTTTCTCGACGGCTTTGCGCGCGGCTTGTTCGGGCTGGCCGATGCGCACGGCATCGAGGTCGTCGGCGGCGACACGACCGCGGGACCGCTCAACATCTGCATCGCCGTCTTCGGCGAAGTGCCGGTGGGGCAGGCGTTGTTGCGTTCGGGTGCCAAGCCGGGCGACGGGTTGTGGGTGAGCGGCACGCTCGGCGATGCGCGGCTGGCGCTCGAAGTCTTTCGCGGCAGCGTGGCGCTCGATGCCGAGGCGTTCGCCGCGGTGCGCGCGCGCATGGAGCAACCGACGCCGCGCGTGGCACTGGGCATCGCGCTGCGCGGCGTGGCGACGAGCGCGATCGACATCAGCGACGGCTTGCTCGGCGACCTGCGTCATGTGCTGCGGCGTTCCAACGTCGGCGCCACGATCGACGCCGATGCGCTGCCGATCAGCCCCGTGCTCGCCGCGCAGCCGCTCGCGCTGCGGCGCGAATGCGCGCTGGCCGGCGGCGACGACTACGAACTGCTGTTCACCGCGCCGCCGTCGCGCGCGGCCGCGGTTCGCGCGGCGGCGGCTGGCGCCGGTTGTGCCGCCACCTGCATCGGGCGTATCGAAGCGGCGCCGGGCGCGCGCCTCGTCGATGGCGACGGCCGTGCCATCACCACCGCGTTCAGCAGCTTCGATCACTTCACGACGTGACGCGCATGGCCACCGACCCCATCACCGACGCGGCGCCGATCGAGCACGACGCGGCGCAACGCGCGAGCGCCGCCTTCATGCGCCGCCATCCGTCGCGCTGGATCGCTCTGGGATTCGGCAGCGGCCTGTCGCCGTGGGCGCCGGGCACGGTGGGCACGCTGTGGGCGTGGGTGGCGTTCCTGGTCTTCAACCAGTGGCTCGATGCAGCCGCCTGGGGCATGGTCATCGGCGCCTCGCTCGTCCTTGGCGTCTGGGCCTGCACGCGCACGGCACACGATCTCGCCAGCGCCGACCCGGGCGCGATCGTCTGGGACGAGATCGTCGCCTTCTGGTTCGTGCTCTGGCTGGTCATGCCGGCCGGCGCGCTGATGCAGTGCGCGGCCTTCGTGCTGTTCCGTTTCTTCGATGCCGCGAAGCCCGGTCCCATCGGCTGGACCGACCGGCGCTTCAAGCGTGCGCGCGGCTGGATGCAGGGCGTGGGCATCTTCGCCGACGATCTGGTGGCGGCGTTGTGCACGCTGCTGGTCATTGCGTTGTGGCGTTTGCTGATGCAATGAACAGCAGCAAGCTGCTCGACGCCGATCTGGCCACGCGATGGGTCGCGCCGCTGGCCGATGCGCTGCGTGCGCGCGGCTGGCGCCTGGCCACCGCCGAGAGCTGCACCGGCGGCCTGATCGCCGCCACCTGCACCGCGCTCGCCGGCTCTTCCGACTGGTTCGAGCGCGGCTTGGTCACCTACAGCAACGCCGCCAAGACCGAGCAGCTCGGCGTCGACGCGGTGCTGATCGCGCAGCACGGCGCGGTCAGCGAAGCGGTGGTGCGCGCGATGGCAGACGGCGCGTTGCGGCACAGCGCCGCCGACTTCGCCGTGGCCGTCACCGGCGTCGCCGGCCCCGGTGGCGGCTCGGCCGACAAACCGGTGGGCCTGGTCTGGCTGGCGTGGGCGCAGCGCGGCGCGGCGGTACAGGCCGAACGGCTGCAACTCGCCGGCGACCGCGCCAGCGTGCGCGAGCAGACCGTCGTTGCGGCGCTGGCGCGCGCGCTGCAACTCGCCACCGCGTAATGCCATGCCGATCCTCGACGTCGAGCCCGTGCAGGCGGCGCACGCAGCGGTCGATCCCACGCTGGCGCCGCGCTTGGCCGATGCTGCCGCGGCGGTGTTCGGTCAAGCGCCGGGCCGCGTGTGGGTGCGGCTGCGGCCGCTGCCGGCGGCGCAGTACGCCGAAAACGGTGTCGCTATCGTGGCCGACGAGTCGCCGGTGTTCATCACCGTGCTGCATGCGCGTCCCCCAGAAGGCGACGCGCGGGCGCGGGAAGCCGCGGCGTTGACCAGCGCCATCGCCCGCGTCTTCGGCTGCGCCGACGAGCATGTGCATCTGCTGTACGCGCCGGCGGGCGCTGGGCGACAAGCCTTCGGCGGGCGGCTCGTGACGTGACCCACGGCTCGCCGCTCAACGTGCTTCTGTGCGGTCGCTTCGACGCCGCCGAGCGCGAGGCGTGGTGGAGCGCATTGCGCTGCGCTGCGCCGCAATGTCATTGGCACCGCGACGACGCAACGTTCGACCGCACGCTGATCGACGCTGCGGTCGTCGCCAACCCGGAGCCCGGCGCGCTGGCGGCGCTGCCGAAGTTGCGGCTCATTCAATCGCTGTGGGCTGGCGTGGACAAACTGCTCGCCGACACCACACTGCCCACGCAGGTGCCGCTGGCCCGCATGGTCGATCCCGCCATGAATGCGGCAATGGCCGAAACCGCGTTGTGGGCCGTGCTCGGCTTGCACCGGCGCTTCTTCGACTACGCAGCGCAGCAGGCGCGAGCGCAGTGGCAGCCGCACGCGCAGCGCCGCGCCGACGAAGTCGGCGTGCTGGTCCTGGGCGCGGGGCAGATGGGCAGTGCGGTGGCGGCGCGCCTGTCAGCGCAGGGCTATCGCGTGGTCACGTGGCGCGCGCGCGAGGCCGCACCTCTGGTGCCGCTGCTCGCCGCGGCCGAGATCGTCATCAACCTGCTTCCGTTGACGCCGGCCACGCGCGGCCTGCTCGATGCGAGCTTCTTTGCGTCGCTGCCGCGCGGCGCCAGCGTCGTCAACCTGGCGCGCGGGGCGCATGTCGTCGACGCCGATCTGCTGGCCGCACTCGACAGCGGCCACCTCCATCGAGCCGTGCTCGACGTGTTCCACACCGAGCCGCTGCCCGTCGAGCATGCGTTCTGGCGCCATCCGCAGATCACCGTGCTGCCGCACGTGGCCGCGCTGACCGACGAGCGCAGCGCGGCGCAGGTCGTCGCGGGCAATTTGAGCGCGCTGGCAAACAACCAGACCGTTGCGAACATCGTCAACCGCATCCGAGGTTACTGAACGCAGCGTTCAGCCGGGCCGCGACCCGATGTCAGCGTCTTGAACATCACCAGCGCATCGACGTCGCCGAGCTGGCGGTGCGCAAACGCGCCTGGAAGCCGGCCGACGACCGCAAAGCCGGGCTTGAGCCACAGTCGCACGGCGCCTTCATTGCTGGCGACGACGAGGTTGAACTGCATCGCCCGAAAGCCCATGGTCCGCGCCTGCGCTTGCGAGTGCTCGCACAACGCGGTCGCGATGCCCTGACCGCGCGCCTCGGCGGCGGTGACGTAGCCGCAGTTGCACACATGCGAGCCCAGGCCCGGCTGGTTCGGCTTGATGAAGTAGGTGCCGACGATGCGGCCGTCGTTGCCGTGAGCCACAAAGGTGGCCGTCGGTGTCCGCGTCCAGGCTTGGAGGATCTCGGCTTCACCGCTGCGCGGATCGAAAGCGTAGGTATCGCCGCTCGCAAACGTGTCATGCAACAGCGGCCAGAGGCTGGGCCAGTCGGTGTCGCTGAACGGCCGGATGTGTGGCACTTGCAAGGC
>CADEEN010000199.1 GCA_902826345.1 uncultured Burkholderiales bacterium
CCCGCCGTACTATGCCTGGGCTGTTCCGGCCGAGGACGAGAAACGCTATCGCCGCTACCTGCGCAACATCCTCGGCGTCGTGTTGCTGGAGTGTCTGGTCTTCATCCTGATGCCGCGGCCGAAGGAAGTGCGCGTGGCGCAGGAAGCGCCCCCGCGTTTGGCCAAGCTGTTGTTGGAGCGCGAGGTGCTGCCGGTGCCCAAGCCTGCGCCGCCGCCGTCGATCGCGAAGAAAGAAGAGCGGATCGCCGAGCCGACGAAGGCTGCCGAGAAAACGGCGACGCCTGAGCCCAAGCGCCCGGAGCCGCGACAGGAAGCGGCCAAGGGCGCTAAGGTTCCCGAAGCGCGCAATCCCATCGAAGGCAAGCCGCCGGGTGAAGTCGATGCCGCACGCAAGCGCGTCGCCGGCATCGGCCTGCTCGCATCGAGCAAGGACTTGAACGAACTGCGCGGCGCGCCGGTGGCCGTGCAGTTGCAGACCGACATCAAGCAAGGCCCGGGGGTGGGCACCGGTGTCGGCGTCGGCGTGGGTGCAGGCAACGAAGCCGGCATCCCGATCCGCTCGATGATCACCTCGAATGCTCAGGGAGGCAGCGGCGGTATCAACACCGCCGCCTACAGCCGCAATACCGGGGGCGGTGGCCTCGCGGCCCGCGCGACCACGCTCGTAGAAGGCGCGGCGGGCGGTGGCGGTGGTGGTGGGCCCGGGGGCGGTGGTGGCGGCGGCAAGGGCAACGGAGTCGGCCTGGGCAGCGGCGACGGCGCACGCGCCGGTGGCACGATCGCCAAGGGCGGCAGCGGCAAGGCCTCGCGCTCGCTCGAAGACATCAAGATCGTGCTGGAGCGCAGCAAGGGCTCGCTGTATTCGATCTACAACCGCGCGCTGCGCGAGGACGCGTCGCTGCAAGGCAAGGTCGTCGTCGAGCTGAAGATATCGCCGAGTGGCGAGGTCGTCGGCGCGCGCGTGATCTCGAGCGAGCTGAAGACGCCGGACCTCGAAGCGAAGATCCTGGCGCGCATTCGCACGCTGGACTTCGGCGCCAAGGACGTGGCGGAGATGGTGACGACCTGGCCGTTGGATTTCTTGCCGGCGTAAGGTCGGCCGGCGCGGCAGCGTCAATGCGTCGGTGGCAAGTTCGGCGGGCAGGCTTGCGGTGAGTCGAGACAGATCGGCGCGCGGCGAAAGCCGCCCATGGGCGAGCGCAATGCATGAGCCTGCTCTCGCTCGACGTTGACGGTTGGCGTGGCGCCTGAATCGGTCGCGCCGGTCGCGTCGTGTTCTTCGCCGTCGCCGTCGCCGCCGCCGCCGCAGGCGATCAACAACGTGGCGCTCAGGAGTGCGAGCAGCGCAGGGCGCAAGCAGCGCCCGAGAGTGATGTGATTGGTCGTCGTCATGGCGTTCTCCGAAAGAGGATGCATCGTCGAAATGAAGCGCGAGCCGTGATGCGGCGGCTCGTCACTCGTTTGCAAGGTCGGCAGTGTTGCCACGCGCGCGCGCCGGGTCTTGAACATTCGCGACCAACGACAATGCGGCCATGCCCACTTGGATCCCCTACGCCCAGCTCGCCCTGCTGGGCGTTGTCGTTCTGGTATTGCTCTGGCTCGCGTTCAGGCGCGACGGCAACGAAGCTCTCGAACGCAACCTGCGCAGCGACGTGCAGGACAGCGCACGCGCCACTCGGCAAGAGCTGACGGCCACGCTGGCGACGTTCCAGCAGACGCTGCTCGCGCAGAGCAGCGACGTGGCGCGCACGCAGAACGAGCAGATCGATTCCTTCCGCACGCAGCTCGCCACGATGCAGCAGCGCATCGGCGACAACACGCGCGCCGCGCGCGAGGCTCAGGATGCCGCGCTGCACCGTTTCGGCCAGGCGCAGGCCGAGCAGTTGCGCGCGCTGGCTGAGGCCAACGACAAGCGCATGGGCGAGGTGCGGCAGGCGGTGGAGGACAAGCTGACATCGATCCAAGCCGACAACGCGGTCAAGTTGGAGCAGATGCGGGCCACGGTCGATGAAAAACTCTCGGCGACCTTGGAGCAGCGCCTGGGCGAGAGCTTCAAGCAGGTCGCCGAGCGGCTGGAGCAGGTGCACAAGGGCCTGGGCGAGATGCAGGGGCTGGCTCGCGACGTCGGCTCGCTCAACCGCGTGCTGACGAATGTGAAGACGCGCGGCACGTTCGGCGAGGTGCAACTCGAAGCACTGCTGGCTGACGTGTTCACGCCCGAGCAGTACGGCCGCAACATCGCCACCGTGCCTGGCAGCAACGAGCGCGTCGAGTTCGCGATTCGGCTGCCGGGCCATGGCGACGCGGGTGCGCCGATGTGGTTGCCGATCGACGCCAAGTTTCCGCGCGAGGACTACGAGCGCCTGCTCGATGCGCAGGAGCGCGCCGACAAGGCCGCGGTCGATGTCTCGGCGCGCGCCATCGAGCAGCGTCTGCGCGCAGAGGCGCGCTCGATCCGCGAGAAGTACATCTCGGCGCCGTACACCACCGACTACGGCATCCTCTTCGTGCCCACCGAGGGCCTGTACGCCGAGGCGCTGCGCCGGCCCGGGTTGGTCGAGGCGCTGCAGCGCGAGCAGAAGGTGGTGCTGGCCGGGCCGACCACGCTGCTGGCGATCCTGAACAGCCTGCAGATGGGCTTTCGCACCGTCATCTTCGAGCGCCGCAGCGCCGAGATCCGGCAGACGCTGGGCGCCGTGAAGACCGAATTCGGCAAGTTCGGCGACGTGCTGTCCAAGATCAAGAAGAAGATCGAAGAGGCGCACTCGACCGTCGATGCCGCCGAGGTGCGCACGCGCGCGATGCGGCGTACCTTGCGCGATGTCGAGGCGCTGCCGGCGAGCGCAGCCCAAGGGCTGCTCGGACTCGACGCGCCGGGTGATGACGAGCGCGGCGACGAATGAAGGAGCCATCGCCGCTCGACTCGCGCCGCCCCTTCGTTCTCGTCGTCGTCACGCTGATCGGTCTGCATTCCTGCATGGCGGCCACGCGCGTCGCGGCGAGTTTGTCGGTGCTGGCGCAAGGCTATCCGGCTTGGGTGGTTGGCGCGCTGCTGAGCTTGTACGGCCTGGCCCCCATCGGCCTGTCGCTGTGGGCCGGCCGCATGGCCGATCGTCATGGCTTCCATCGTCCTGTCGCCTGGTCGATCGGCTTTGCGCTGTTCGGCGCTGCATTGCCGGTGCTGACGCAGCACCTGGCGGCACTCGCGGTGTCTGGCTTGCTCACCGGCGGCGCAGTCGCCTTCGCCGCGGTGGCAATTCAGCGCGAGGCCGGGCTGATGGCGCGTGATGTCGGTGATTTGAAGCGAGTGTTCAGCTGGGTTGCGCTCGGACCGGCGTTGTCGAACACGATCGCGCCGGTGGTCACGGGCTTGCTGATCGATCACGTCGGCTTTCGTGCCGCCTTCGTCTTCGGCACATTGCTGCCGCTCGTCGCGGCATGGGCGGCGTGGCGGGTGCCGCGCTTGGCTGAATCGCTGCCCGGCGGCAGCTCGCCGGCGTCGTTTCGCAGCGCCTTCGGCCTACTGCGCCACACGCACCTGCGCAACCTGCTGCTGGTCAACGTGGCGATGGCGGCGTCGTGGGACGCGCACACCTTCACCATCCCGGTGGTCGGCCACGCGCGCGAACTCAGCGCCTCGTCGATCGGCCTCGTGCTCGGCTCGTTCGCAGTAGCCTCGACGGTTGTGCGCCTGGGCATCTCGTCGTTTGCGCAGCGCATCGACGAAAAGCGCGCGCTGCTTGCCGCCATCACGCTGGCCACCGGCACGCTGCTGATCTACGCCTGGCTGCCCGGCACGCTCGGCATGATGATCGGCTCGGCGCTGCTCGGCCTGGCGCTCGGCTCAGTGCAGCCGATGGTGCTGTCGATGCTGCACCAGGGCGCGCCGCCAGGGCAGCAGGGTCAGGCGCTGGCGCTGCGCATGCTGTTCACCAACGCGGCGACGATCGCGATGCCGGTCGGCTTTGGTTTTCTCGCGGCAGCGACGGTCAGTTCGGCGCCGATGTGGCTGATGGCCGCATTGCTGTTGGCGGCGCGCATCCCCGCGCGCCGGCTCTCGACTTCGTCAGAAGCGGATGCCGCGCGGGTTTGATTGCGGGTCGATCGGCGCTGGCGCGGGCTCGGCCTCGAGCGTTGTGATCGGCGGCTTGGCCGAGGTCTTGGGCTCGCCCAGCGGCAGCGGCGCAGCGGCCTTGTAGTTGGGCGGCAACTGCGAGGTGCGCGAGTAGCCGGCCACGTCGAGCGTTTCTTCCCAGGCCGAGGCGTTGAAGCCGCGCATCACCTGCGCGCCGATCTTCATCACCGGCGCTTCCTGGCCGCCGGTCGTCTTTTCCCAGACTTCCTTGTCTTCGTTGGTCGTCGCGGTGCGCTCGGCGAACGGGATGCCGCGGCGCTGCAACAGCGCGCGGCCCATGTCGCAAGCCTCGCACTTGGACGCCGTGTAGAGCACGACCGGGAACTTGGCCATCACCTGGCGCAGCGCGAACGGCAGCGAGGCTTCGCTCGAGGCGATGCTGCCGTCACGGTTGACCTGCACGGCGCGCGTGTCGCCCGGCGGCGGACGGTCGCTGTAGGTGATCTTGCCGTCGGGACCGACGACCTTGAACAGCGCATGCGCCGGCAAGGCGGCCAGCGTCAGCGTGAACAACGAAGCAGCAGCGAACCAGGAGCGTGACAAGGCGAATTTCATACCCGGCAATCTACCCTGCACGGCGCTCACACTCAAGCCATTCCTTGATGACGGAGCAGCGCATCGATGCGTGGTTCACGGCCGCGGAAGGCGATGAAGTTTTCCAGCGCGTCGCGGCTGCCGCCGGCTTCGAGAATTTCTTCACGAAGCCGCCGTCCGGTGGGCACGGAGAGGGCTCCGGCCTCCTCAAACGCGCTCCACGCATCGGCGGAAAGAACCTCGGCCCACTTGTAGCTGTAGTAGCCCGCGGCATAACCGCCGCCGAAGATGTGCGAGAAGGCGTGCGCGAAGCGGTTGAACGGCGGCGGCTTGACGACTGCCACCTGCTCGCGCACCTCGTCGAGCAACTGCTGCAGACGGTCCTTGGCGCTGGCTTCGCTGTGGATGCGCATGTCGTACAGGCCGAACTCGAGCTGGCGCACGGTCTGCATGCCGCTCTGGAAATTCTTCGCCGCCACCATTTTGTCGAACAGCCCGCGCGGCAGCGCGGCGCCGGTGTCGACGTGCGCGGTCATGCGCTGCAGCACGTCCCACTCCCAGCAGAAGTTTTCCATGAACTGGCTCGGCAACTCGATCGCGTCCCACTCCACGCCTTGCAGACCGGAGACGCCGAGGTCTTCGATGCGCGTCAGCATCAGGTGCAGGCCATGGCCGAACTCGTGGAAGAGGGTGAGGACGTCGTCGTGCGTCAACAGCGCCGGCTCGTTGCCGACGGGGGCTGAGTAGTTGCATTGCAGCGTGGCGATCGGCGTCTGCGTCGCGCCGTCGGGCCGCGACCAGCGCTCGCGCGCATCGCCCATCCACGCGCCAGGCTGCTTGCCGGGGCGCGCGTAGGCGTCGAGATAAAACTGCGAGAGCAGCTTGCCGTCGCGCTCGACGCGGTAGAAGCGCACGCTGTCGTGCCACACCGGCGCGGTGTCGCGTTTGATCTGCACTTCGAAGATCGTCTGCACGACGTCGAACAGGCCGGCCAGCACTTTCGGCTCGGTGAAGTAGCGTTTGACTTCGAGGTCACTGAAGGCGTAGCGCGCTTCCTTCAGCTTCTCGCTGACGAAGGCGATGTCCCAGGCTTCGATTTGCGGCAGGCCGACCTCGGTGGCAGCGAACTCGCGCAGCGCCTGCATGTCGCGCTCGGCGAACGGCTTGGCGCGCTGCGCCAGGTCTTGCAGGAAGGCGTTGACCTCGGCCGGGTTGCGCGCCATCTTCGGCACCAGCGACATGTCGGCATAGGTCGTGTGGCCGAGCAATTGCGCCGCTTCTTGCCGCAGCGCGATCAGCTCGCGCATCAACGGTGTGTTGTCTTGTTCTGCCGGCCCGAGCTCGCTGGCGCGCGTGACGTAAGCCTTGTACAGGCGCGCTCTCAGCACGCGGTTCGTCGCGTACTGCATCACCGGCTGATAGACCGGCTGGTGCAGCGTCAGCTTGTGGCCGTCCTTGCCTTCAGCCGCTGCCGCTGCGCGCGTGGCCTGCTGCACATCGGCCGGTACGCCGCCCAACTGCTCGCTGCCGGCGTAGTGCGTGAAGCCGTCGGTGGCATCGAGCACATGCTCCGAGAATTTCTGCGACAGCTCGGCCGTGCGCTCCTGGATCGCGGCGAAGCGCTGCTTCGCCGCGCCTTGCAGTTCGGCGCCCGAGAGCACGAAGTCGCGCAGCGCATTGGCCAGCGCCTTCTTGCGCGGCGCCGGCAGCTGAGCCGACGAGGGGCTTGCGGCGACGGCCTTGTACTTGGCGAACAAGCGCTCGTCGGCACCGAGCCTGGTGTGAAACGCCGTCACCTTCGGCAGGTTCTGATTGAACGCGGCGCGCAACTCGGGTGCATCGGCCACGCTGTGCAGGTGCGACACGGTGCCCCAGGCGCGGCCCAGGCGCTCGGTGGCGACGTCGAGCACGGCCGACAAGGCGTCGTAGTCGGCGGCGACATCGGGCCCGACGGCGCGTTCGAGCGCGGCTTCGGCTTCGGCGAGAAGGTGGTCGATGGCCGGCGAGACGTGCTCGGGCCGGATCGCGGCGAAGTCGGGCAGGGCGTTGAATTGCAGCAGTGGGTTGGTCATTTGAGTGCAGCCTGTGCAGCCTGGAGGGTGTTCATCAACAACATCGCAATCGTCATCGGGCCGACGCCGCCGGGCACCGGCGTGATGAAGCCCGCGACGTCGCGAACGGAGTCGAATTCAACATCGCCGCAAAGTTTGCCGTCGGCTTTGCGATTGATGCCCACGTCGATGACGATGGCGCCCGGCTTGACCATCGCCGCGGTGAGCGTGTCGATGCGGCCGACGGCGGCGACGACGATGTCGGCCTGCCGCGTGTGCAGCGCCAGATCGGGTGTGGCGCTGTGGCAGACGGTGACGGTGGCGTTGGCTTGCAGCAGCAACAGCGCCATCGGTTTGCCGACGGTGTTGCTGCGGCCGATGACGACGGCGTGTTTGCCGCGCAGCGCCACGCCGGTCGATTCGATCAGCTTCATGCAGCCGAGCGGCGTGGCGGGACGCAGGCCCGGCAGGCCGGTCATCAACTCGCCGGCGCTGGTGGTGGAAAAACCATCGACGTCCTTGGCCGGCGCGATGGCTTCGATGACCGCGTGCGGGTCGAGGTGCTTGGGCAGCGGCATCTGCACGAGGATGCCGTGAATCGTCGTGTCGGCGTTCAGCGCGGCGATGCGGGCCAACAGCGCCGATTGAGTCATCTGCGCGTCATAGCGTTCGAGCAGCGAATGAAAGCCGGCCTCCTCACAGGCCTTGACCTTGTTGCGCACGTACACCGCGCTGGCCGGGTCGTCGCCGACGAGGATCACCGCCAGGCCCGGTCGCCTGCCGAGCGCTGCGGCGCCGCGTGCAGCCTCGGCCCGGAACGCTTTGGCGAGGGCGGCGCCGTCGATGATCTGTGCAGTCATGGTGCTCCGTAGAAATGAACAAGGCCGCACGTGGCGGCCTTGTTCGTGTCGTCTGGATTTATGCCTTTGCTGTTTGTGCGCCGAGCGCGATCTTCAGCAGATCGGCCACCGTGTTGGCGTTCAGCTTTTCCATGATGTTGGCGCGGTGCGCCTCCACCGTCTTGATGCTGATGCCCAGGTCGTCGGCGATCTGCTTGTTCAG
>CADEEN010000200.1 GCA_902826345.1 uncultured Burkholderiales bacterium
GGTTGCTCGGCACACGCCAAGCGGAACTGCTCAACCAGGCCACGCCGCTGTACCGCGAGGTGGCCGAGGGCCGCGCGGCACAGATCGCGGCCAGTCCCGAGCTGCAGGCGCAAGGCCTGGCGCGTGTGACCGAGGCGCAGAACAACGCGTCGCAGCTGCTCGCCACGCTGCCGGCGAACGCCACGCCGCAGCAGGTCTGGGAGGTGGTCAACCGCAACCGCGCGGCGGTGGTGGCGCCGACGTTCGCGCAGTACCTCGAACTGCGCGGCGACGGCGCACGTGCACTGCAAGGCGCGGCGCTGCGCAACGAGATCGGCCTGGCGATGGGGCTGCAGCCCGACCGTGCGCCGCAGACGCCGGCCGAGCAGGCTGCCTTCGACAGCGGCGAGTTCGACTACTTCGGCGGCGACGGCGCGCGCGCGATCCAGGCCGTCGAAGCGCAGATCGCATCGGTCGGCGGCGCCGACGCGCGCGTGACGGCGCTGCCGGTGACGGTGGCTTCGGAGCAGCTCGGCCTGATCCAGCTGCCGCTGTACCGCGTCGAGAGCGCCGATGGCCGCACGCAGTTCGTTGACTACAACCCGGCCACCGGCGAGTCGCGCACCTACCGCGATTTCGAAGACTGGCGCGGCAACAACAAGCTGCCGCCGGGCCAGATGACCTATGCGGCCAACGGCCACCTCACCGCCGGCCCCGATGGCAAGCCGCAGCTCGTCACCGAAAACACACCGGGCACGCCCGACACCTTCTGGGAGAACTGGGGCCAACCGGTGCTCGACGGCGCGGCGATCGTCGGCGGCGTGGTGCTGATCGGCGCGGCGATCGTCGGCAGCGGCGGCACCGCGCTCATCGTCGGTGGCGTGGCGGTCGGCGCCTATGGCGCGGCGCGCGGCGGTGAAGTGCTGGTCGATCGCGGCACGCATGGACAGACGCTCAACCCGATCGAAAGCGCCGAAGCGCGCAACGCATGGATCAACGTCGGCGCCAGCGTCGTCGGCCTGGCGGCGGCGGGCAGCAGCCTGCGCCTGGCCAGCGCGGCCGGACGCGCCGGCAGCGGCCTCGACGATGCCGCCAACCTGGCGCGGCTGGCGAACACGGCACGCACGGCCAACGTGGCCGCGCAATACGCCGACACGGCGGCGATCGTCGACACCGGCTACAGCCTGGCGGCGAACTGGGACCGCCTGACGCCGCAGCAGCGCGTCTCGGCACTGGCGCAGATGGCGTTCTGGTCCGGCGGCACCGCGGTGGCGGCGCGGCAGAGCGGCGGTGTGTCCAACCTGTACGGCGTGGGCGACTTTTCGCAAGCGATGGCCAGCACCAACCAGTGGCTGCGCAGCCAGCTGCCCACGGGCACCGAGATCAAGCAGGTGCTCGGCCAACTCGGCGACAACTTCGTGCCGCCGGCGGGTCAGCGCGTGGTGGAAATGGTCACCCCCGACGGCCAGCGCCTGAAGGTGCTGGTTGAAGACACGACGATGGCGATGACCGGCCGCGGCGATGGTGGCGGCACACCGCCGACGGCACTGTCGCGGCTGCCGTCGCAGATCGAATCGGCGCGTTTGACGCGCGACCCCGTCTCCGGGCTGATCACGCAGATCGACGGCAAGCCGTACCAGGACTTCGTCAATGGCCTGGTGACGCAGCGCGCCGACGAGTACCGCGCGCTGCGCCAGGCCGGCAACGACGATTTCACCAACCGGAGGACCGGCCCGGTGGTGTCGATCGTCATCGACCGCAGCACGGGCCAGATTTTCGAAGGCACCAACACCCAGATCACCAACACCCACCAGCTCGACCCGTTGCTGCAGCAGCGGCTGCAAGCGCTGGAAACCGAAGCCGCGCAGCACGGCCCGTACGATTACCGCGGCAGGGGCTCGGGCGACTTCCCGCACCCGTCGGTTCCCGGCACGCACGCGGAAGTGAGCGCGGTCAACCAGGCGATCGCAGCGCGCCGGGCACGCGGCGAAGACGTCACCTGGGACGGCCTGCAGCGCGACCTGTTCTACGACAACGCGTTCCTCGACGGGTCCACCACGCGCACGGCGCCCACCTGCGCCAACTGCACGCCGTTGCTTGACGGTATTCCGGCCAACGTCGGACACTTCGACACCTTCCCGCCGAACCGATGAACACAATGACCGCCTCCCGCGTCGAGTTCGACGACTGCGCGTACTCCGACGCGCAAGAGCTGCTCTACGAAGGCCAGCCGTACACCGGCGTGGTGACCGAAACCGCGCCCGGCGGTCGGCTGATGACGGAGCAGAGCTTCACGCGCGGCATCCTCGATGGTCGGTCCCGCGCGTGGTACGCGAACGGTCAGCTCAGCGACGAAACGGTGTACGCCTTCGGCATCCCGCGACAGGCACGCGAGTGGCACCGCGCGGGCCAGTTGCGCCGCGACGTGACCTACGACAGCCGCGGCAAGGTGGTGACGGACGACGCGTGGGACGAGAGCGGTCGCCCGGTCAAGGCGGCGGGTTAGACCGCGCGGCCATCGGGTCGCTGCTCGCCGACTGGCCGACGTCCGAAGCCCAGGCACTGGCCGTGCAGTTGGCGCTGCGCGAGCGCGTGGTGCGCAAAGATGAGCTGGCGAGCGAGCCGCGTTTCGTCGCCGGCGTCGATGTGGCCTACGCGCGCGACGAGTCGATGGTTTGCGCCGGCGTTGCGGTGCTCGACACCACGACCTTGAGCCTGGTGGAGACGCGCAGCGCGCTGCGACCGGTCGAATTTCCATACGCGCCCGGGCTGTTCGCCTTTCGCGAACTGCCGGCCGTGCTGCAAGCGCTGGCCGACGTGGTCACGCCGCTCGATCTGCTGGTCTGCGACGGCCACGGCATCGCGCACCCGCGCCGCTTCGGGCTGGCCTCGCACCTGGGCGTGTTGCTCGACCTGCCTTGCATCGGCGCGGCCAAGTCGCGCCTGATCGGCAGCCACGGTGAGCTTGACAGCGCGCGCGGCAGCCACGTGCCGCTGCAGGATGGCGACGAGGTCATCGGCGCGGTGCTGCGCACGCAGGACGGCGTGCGGCCGGTCTACGTGTCGATCGGCCACCGCATCTCGCTGGCCAGCGCAGTGGCGTGGGTGCACCGGCTCAGCCCGCACTACCGGTTGCCGGAGTCAACGCGTCAGGCCGATCAGCTGGTGAAGCGGGTGCTGCGCGAATGCGGCAAGCACTGAGGCGGGCCGCTGCGAGCGGCCACCTCGACCGGGCGGCCAGGCTCGGGTGCACCCCAGCTGTGGCACGCCCCAGCTACTTTTCAGCGCTCGACAGGAGAAGACTGGGCAGCACTCATCGGCAGCTCATCGAGGTTTTGTATGCGCATCGACAACGCCAGTGCCACGTCCAACGGCAACCCATTTGCGAGCGCCAGCGCCGCCGCCCGCCACACCGTCGAGCACGGGGACACGCTGAGCGAGCTGGCGAGCCGCTTCGGCGTCACGACCGAAGCGCTGGTGGCCGCCAACCCGGACATCGTCAACCCGGACCTGATCTATGTCGGCCAACGGCTGACCATTCCCGATGCCACCCGCGAGGTGACGGTTCGACCCGGCGACACACTGAGTGAAATCGCCGAGCGCCATGGCACGTCGGTGCAAGCGCTGCAAGCGGCCAACGACATCGCCAATCCGAACCTCATCTACCCCGGCGATCGCCTGCGGCTGCCAGGCCAGCCGCAAGCCGTTGCCTCAACGGACGGCGGCAGCAGCAGCAACGCGCCCGGGGTCAGCAGCGGAGACAGCGGCGCGCTGAACGTCGATTGCATCCAGAACGTCCGAGGCAACCCGAACGTCACGCCGGCGTTCCTGCGAGAAGTCAATGCGATGGCACAGCGCTTGGGCACCAAACCCGAGTACTTGCTCGCGGTGATGAGCTTCGAATCGGGCCTGAACCCGAAGGCTGTCAACGGCGACAGCGGCGCGACCGGCCTCATTCAGTTTCTGCCGAGCACGGCGCGCGGCCTGGGCACCTCGACCGGCGCGCTCCGGGCAATGAGCGCCCAAGAACAGTTGAGGTACGTCGAGAAGTACTTCCAGCAGTACGAGGGCAAGCTGAACACGCTCGAGGGCGTGTACACGGCGGTGTTGAGCGGCACCGCTCGCCCTGATCCCAACACCACGCTGTTCAGCAGCGGCACCGCTGCGTATTCACAGAACCGCGGACTCGACTTCAACGCCGACGGACGCATCACGTCGGGAGAGGCCACCAGCGCGGTCGCATCGCGGATGTTCGGCGGCGTCGAGGCGGTGCAAGAGCGGTTCGTCCAAGTGGGGGCCGCATCGGGCGCGAACTTCGCAGACGGCAGTTTCGGGCCGCAGACGTCGGCTGCGATACGGCGCTTTCAACAGGACGAAGGCTTGCCGGTGACGGGCCTGCTGGACGAGCGCACCGGCCGCGCACTCTTCGCTGATGCGGCATCGGCAGGGCCCGACGCCGACGACGGCACGGACCCCTCTTCGACAGTGACCAACGGCCAAGCCTGGCCGGTGCCGGGCCATACACAAATCAACCGCGCCGACAAGGCCGGCGAGGGCGAAGGCGAGTTCGGCACCTCGCGAGGCGGCGGGTCGCGCAGCCACAAGGGGATCGACATCGAAGCGCCGACAGGCTCGCGCGTGGCCGCGTTTCGCGACGGCAGGGTCACCGGTGTCGATCAAGACCCGAGTGGCTATGGCCTGTTCATCACGGTCCAACACGCCAACGGGCTCGAAACACGCTACGCACATTTGAGCGGCGCAAACGTCAACGTCGGCGACAGCGTGACGGCGGGGCAGGCCATCGGCACCGTCGGCCGCAGCGGCAACACACCGTCGACGGGTGATGCGCATTTGCATTTCGAGACGCGTTTGAACGGCACGGCCGTGGACCCCAGCCGATACTTGTAGCCCGGCTCGTTCGAGGTGACGCTGCTTGCTGAATATTCGTAGTCTGGCTGCGACAGCTCGCGGCGTCTCGGCGCTCGGCATCGGGCGCTGGTTGCAGATCGGGCGGTGGTCGCAGTCGAGCCGGGGGCGGTACTTGTTGCTGCCGGCGCTGTTTGTCGGCCTCGTGTGGGCATTGCCGGCGCACGCGGCGTCATCGACGGCACTGTGCAAACTTTGGAAAGATGAACAGCGGTTGCTTGCGCTGGGCCGCTATGCCGTCGGAACGCCGGGCGCCACGCTGCGCGGCGCGACGTTGCGAGCTGGCCGCACTTGCATGCGTCCCGAGCAGGGTCGCGCGCAAACGTGTGAGTGGTTCGATCGCAATGGCATCGCGTATCTCGCTGACGAGGAGCGCGTAGTGCGTGTCGAGGCCAGGCGCCGTGTGGTCTCTGCGCGCGCCGTCCTGCCGCTTGGACTCAAGCTCGGCGACAGTTTTGACGACGTGGTGGCCAAACTCGGCACCCTGCCCGAAGGGTCGCCGCGTGAGCAGTTGCTGCAGCAGCCGCCGAACAGCCAACGCGCGCTCGCCACCGGTGAATGCGTTGTTCACGGCGACGCGCCGCCCGCCAGCTTCTTCCTCGAGTTCGACGGCAACCGCCGCTTGAAGCGCGTGGGGTTGATGATCAGCAATGTCTGAGGGGCGCAGTGCGCGCACGGCGGACAGCCCAGGCACTTGCCGGCGAACGGGGATACTGCGAGGCGCAACAGTGCGGCTCATCACGCTGGCCTGCCTGTGTGCGACCTGGCCGATCGCCGCACCGGCGCAACCACGCAAGGCGTCGCAAGACGTGCTGGTGGTGGACTTCCGCAGGTTCCGGCCGGCGGCGGTGGTTCGGCTGAACGCGACCGAGCATCGCTTGCTCACTGCTCGCGCGGCACCTGAGGCGCAGCGCATGGACGTGGCGGGCAAACTCGGTGGCAGGTTCACCGCCGCCGATGGTCGCGAAACGCTGTACCTGCTGCGTCCCAACACGACGGGTGCACCGCCCGCGGGTGTTGCCGGAGCCCGCGCGCCGATCTTGACAATGGGGCTTGCCACGTCCGCGCGTGACTGGCCACTGAGCGAGCCTTATCCCAACGCGCTCGAGCGCGCCTTCGACATCGATGGCGACGGTACCGACGAGATCGTGCTGCGTAGCGATGTCTTCCACATGGGCGTGTCGTCGGTGCGCGTGAGCGTGGTGTCACTCGCAGGCGGCTCACTGCGCGTGTTCGTGCCGATGACGGAGGTTTTCAGCGACACCTGCGACAGCCCATTGGGCGACCGGCGCATCGAGTCCAAGACACTGCGTTGGCGCGCCGATGCGCCGCCCGAGGCGCGCTTTGTGTTCGAACACTTCGTGCAACCGTGTGGACCTGCTGCCCCGAACTCAGACAGCGGTCACCTCAGGCAACCTTCTCTGCCCGCTTCGACTCCGGCTGAGCAGCAAAGACCTTGACCTCAACCTTGCTGCCCATCCAGCCGACGGTCAAGCCGCCTATTCGGCGGCGTCGTCGGCCTTTTCGGCAGCGGGTTCGGGGCGGTCCACCAGCTCGACGAACGCCATCGGTGCGTTGTCGCCGACGCGAAAGCCCATCTTCAGGATGCGCGTGTAGCCGCCCGGGCGCGCCTTGTAGCGCGGGCCCAGTTCACCGAACAGCTTGGCCACCACATCGCGGTCGCGCGTGCGGTCGAACGCCAGGCGCTTGTGGGCCAGCGTCGGCTCCTTGGCCAGCGTGATCAGCGGCTCGACGGCCATGCGCAGCTCTTTGGCCTTGGGCAGCGTGGTCTTGATCGCTTCGTGCGTGATCAGCGAATTGCACATGTTGCGCAGCATCGCCAGGCGATGGCTGCTCGTGCGGTTGAGTTTGCGGAGTCCGTGACGGTGGCGCATGTCGAGTTCCTTTGATGTGCCGGCAGCCGTATCAGGTACTGCCGGGTTGCGCGTGGGGTTTGCTTATCGCTTGTCCAAGCCCTGCGGCGGCCAGTTCTCCAAGCGCGCGCCGAGCGTCAGGCCACGAGAGGCCAACACTTCCTTGATCTCGTTCAGGCTCTTGCGACCGAGGTTCGGCGTCTTCAGCAACTCGGTCTCGGTGCGCTGGATCAGGTCGCCGATGTAGTAGATGTTCTCGGCTTTCAGGCAGTTGGCCGAGCGCACGGTGAGCTCCAACTCGTCGACCGGGCGCAGCAGGATCGGGTCGAACTGCGAGCTGCGCGTCTGCACCGGCTGGTCGAAGGCGGCGAGGTCACTGCCTTCCAGCTGCGCGAAGACGGCGAGCTGCTCGACGAGGATCTTGGCCGAGGCGCGGATCGCCTCTTCGGGGCTGATCGCGCCGTTGGTCTCGATCTCCATCACCAGCTTGTCGAGGTCGGTGCGCTGTTCGACGCGCGCGTTCTCGACCGCGTAGCTGACGCGCCGGACCGGTGCGAAGGACGCGTCGAGGACGATGCGGCCGATGCTCTTGGTGGGCTCGTCGCCGAAGCGGCGCTGGTTGCCCGGCACGTAGCCGCGGCCCTTCTCGACTTTGATCTGCATGTCGAGCTTGCCGCCATGCGCCAAATGCGCGATCACGTGCTGCGGGTTGACGATCTCGACGTCGTGCGGCGTCTGGATATCGGCCGCGGTGACCGGGCCCTCGCCTTCCTTCCTCAGCACCAGCGTGACTTCGTCGCGGTTGTGCAGGCGGAAGACCACGCCCTTCAAGTTCAACATGATGTGGACGACGTCTTCCTGCACGCCGTCGACGGTGGAGTACTCGTGCAGCACGCCGGCGATCGTCACTTCGGTCGGCGCGTAGCCGACCATCGACGACAGCAG
>CADEEN010000201.1 GCA_902826345.1 uncultured Burkholderiales bacterium
TTTTAATCCACGCGCGCGTCGTGAGACGCGCGCGACGCGTGCCGGTCTCGGTGCCGTCGGCGACCTTGCCGTTTCAATCCACGCGCGCGTCGTGAGACGCGCGCGACCTGCCGGCACGTTCGCCGAAGCCGCGTGGTCGGTTGTTTCAATCCACGCGCGCGTCGTGAGACGCGCGCGACTCGATCTGGCCGGCGTAGTCCAGGTTGTCGCCGATGTTTCAATCCACGCGCGCGTCGTGAGACGCGCGCGACTCGCCGTGAGCGAGTTGCGAATCGCGCTCACACGGTTTCAATCCACGCGCGCGTCGTGAGACGCGCGCGACGCGCCGGCCGCATGAAAGCCGATGGTGCCGTCGTTGTTTCAATCCACGCGCGCGTCGTGAGACGCGCGCGACGCTTGGATCGGCGCGGCCAGTCGGCCAAGCAAGCGTTTCAATCCACGCGCGCGTCGTGAGACGCGCGCGACGCGGCAGGCGGCTTCGCCACGCTCTGACCCTCGTGTTTCAATCCACGCGCGCGTCGTGAGACGCGCGCGACGCAGGTCAAGCCGCGGGCGCGGTAGTCGTTGATCGTTTCAATCCACGCGCGCGTCGTGAGACGCGCGCGACCACCGACGCCACCCCGGAGAGCCCCGCCCATGTTTGTTTCAATCCACGCGCGCGTCGTGAGACGCGCGCGACCTTGTGGTGTCACGTTGTTGAGTCCACGACGCCATGTTTCAATCCACGCGCGCGTCGTGAGACGCGCGCGACCCGGCGGGATGCCGCTCAACGTCGTGGCGCAGAAGTTTCAATCCACGCGCGCGTCGTGAGACGCGCGCGACACAACACCGCGTGGGCACCAGCCCGCACATCAACTGTTTCAATCCACGCGCGCGTCGTGAGACGCGCGCGACTCAGGTACTGCGACATCGGCGGCACCTACGAAGAGTTTCAATCCACGCGCGCGTCGTGAGACGCGCGCGACAGCCGTATGAGATCGTCGGCGAGCCGGTGGACGTGTTTCAATCCACGCGCGCGTCGTGAGACGCGCGCGACGCCGTTCGCGCAAGCGATTCACGGCAAAGCGATTTTGCAGGGTCTGGCGCGAACCGGCGCGGCGGACTCACCGCGCGCATGGGGTTTCGCTCCTGCGGTGCGGCAACCCGTTGATCCACAAGACATTGACGCCTAGCGCGAACTCACCACGCTCGCGCGGCTCACTGCCGGTTCGCGCTCGCATCAAAGCACCAGCGGCTCGTCAAAGTCGCTGGCCTTGAATTTGCCGTGCTCGCGCACTTCCACGCCTTGCGTGTCGGGCAGGCGGTACAGGCGCAGACAGTCTTCGTCGGCATCGATCTCTGCGAGCAGCCGGCGTTCGAGTGCGTCAAGCTGCATCTTGTCCACGCGGCACTCAAAGACCGACTTCTGCACCCGTTGGCCGGTGCTCTCACACACTTTGGCCACGCGCCGCAGGCGGCGCCGGCCGGCGCGCTCTTCGGTGTTGACGTCGTAGCACACCACCACCAGCATGGCGACTCCTTTTTACTACTTAGCCGAAAACGGCAAGTACGTTTCCGAATCACCTCGGATGCAGCGCGCCATCAGGCGTGCCTGAACCAAAGGCACCAGACCCAGCGGCAAGGTCTCCGACAGCAACGGGTGGCTCAACGCATCCTGTTTGCGTTCCTGGTACGCCACCACGACGGCCTTGCGCGCCTCTTCGCGCAAGCCCACGGCGCCGCCTTCACGAACATCGAAGTCATCAGCGCCGAGTTGCGCGCGGTTGACCAGCGACAGCGCCAGCCGGTCGGCGAAGGGCCGAAACTCTTCCATCAAATCGAGCGCCAACGCAGCGCGGCCGGGTCGCAGCGCGTGCAGGGTGCCCACTTGCGGGTCGAGCCCGGCAGCTTCGCAGGCGCTGCGGCAATCGTTCATCCACATCGCATACAGAAACGACAGCAACGCGTTCATGCGATCGCGCGGCGGCCGGCGCGTGCGGCCGACCAAGGCAAACGCCTCGCGCCGGTCTGCCCGTACCAGCAGGTTGAGCGCCGAAAAGTAGGTGCGTGCAGCTTCGCCCTCCACGCCGCGCAGCACGTCGAGCGTGCTGGCCTCGGGCAAGGCTCGCACGCTGGCAGCCAGGTCTTTGCCGGCACGGTCGAGCAGCGTCTGTTCGCTGCCTTCTTTTGCCTCACGCGCGCCGCGCAGCAGCACATGGCGCTGATTCTTGATCTTGCCGGCAACCACGGCGCGCGCGAGCGCCAGAGCGCGGGGCTCGTCGTCTTTGGCCAGGCGGTGCTGCGACTGGCGCAGCAGCACATTGCCGGTGGTGGCACCTTCGAGCCGCGCCATGAAGCGGCCGTTGGTGTCGAGCAGCACGAGCGCAATGCCGCCGCCGGCCAAGCGATGCATCAGCGGGGTGGACACCGCCACGTGGCCGAAGCAGACAACGGCCTGCAAATGGTGCAGCGGCACGCGCAGCTTTGTCTCCTGGTCCACTTCCACACGCAGCGTGTCGTTGTCCAGCCGCAGGCGGCTGTCGGGCAGCGTGACGTACAGGGAGTTGAGCAGGCGCATCGCCGTCAGTCAGTCGGTCAGGCGTCGGGGTCGAACAGCCCGGCGGCCGAGTCGGCTTTGCGCAGCTTGTCCACGGCTTGCGGCTGGCAGCGGTCACGCAAGGAGCAACCGCAGCAACGCCGCTCGTCTTGGGTCGGCGGCGGCAGTACTGCGGAAGCCAACATCGCGCGCACGGCAGCCGTGGTGCTGCGAACCTCGTCGCGCAGCGCGGCCGTGATGGGCACCACGCGGCGCCGCTTGGAGCTGGCATAGAACAGCGCGCCTTCGGGCACTGGATGCGCTGTCATCTCTTCGAGGCACAGCGCCTGCGCTGCCAACTGCAAGTCATCGCAGGCGGCAATCTCGGTCGCCTTGTGCCGCGAGCCGTGTTTGTACTCCACCGGATACGGCATTCCGTCGGGCTCGAACTCCACCACGTCGGCCTTGCCGATCAGGCCCAACGCATCGCTCCACAGCGGCAGCGCGCGCTCGATCCGCAGACCGCGTCGCAATTCCAAGCCCGGCTGATCCACCTGCGAATGCAGCGCGCGGCCGCGCTGCGTGTGCAGGTTCTCGTCGAAGGCCTGCTCCAGATGGATCAGCCCGCACTGGCGCGGGCAATAGGCCCAGTGCTGCAGAGCCGAGAGGGGAATCGGCTCGGCCTCTTCCACAGACTTCGTGCTTGGCTGCCCTTACGCGGGCAACGCGCGCCAGCGCAAGCGGCGTCCCGAAAGCACCACCAGGTGCCCCAGCGCAAACGCCGGGTCATTCAACAGAGCCAACACATCGGCGCCGAAGGCTTCCGCCGCTTGCGGGCCTTGGCGCACATACAGGATGGCAGGCGGTGCAGCGGCTTCGCGAGCAAACACGAGTTCGCCGTAGTCGCGATCGAAGGTCAACATCCAGAGGCTGTTGGCGACGGCATGGGCCAGCACTGCTTTGTCGCTGGCTCGCGGCATGGACTCGGCCACGGACATCACTTGCACCCCAGCCGCGCGCAGCACTTCGATCGCAGGGCGGGGGACATTCTCATTAGCCAGGAGCGCCGGCCGGCTCACGCAGCGGCCTTGTGAATGGCGGCGTACTGCTCGTCGCGCATCATTTCTGCAGCGAAGGCGAGAGCAGCCAGGATGTCATCGCGCGTGATGTGCGGGTACGAAGCAAGGACCTGCTCATGCGTCCAGCCCTGCGCCAGCCAGCCCAGGATCAGCTCAACCGAAATGCGCGTGCCCTTCACCGTGGGCTTGCCCATCAGGATGTCGGGGTCGGTGACGATGCGTTCGCGCCAATCCATGTCAGCACCTCCGGGTGAGCTTGACGCCGGGCGCGGCTTCGATCGTTTCGCCGATGGCCAGCGCCTTGCTGTCGAACAGAATAGAGTATGCGCTGAAGTCGCGTGCGCCGACGCGGGCAGTGTGGTGCGCGGGCCAATGCATCAGATTAGACTTTGGTCCAGCGCGTGAAGGAGCTCAGCATGCCCACACCCATTGAAATCATCGAAGCGCAAGCAATGAAGCTGTCGCCGGCCGAGCGGGCCGACTTGGCCGACAAGCTCTGGTTGAGCGTGAATTCCAAAGAGGAGGTCGAGGCGGCGTGGGACGCCGAGATCGAGCGTCGCATTCGGCAGCTCGATGCCGGCGAAGTCGAGTGCGTTGCGTGGGACGACGTGATGGCGGAGTTGCGTGCCAAGTACGGCTGATGCAGCTGATCCTTCACCCCGCCGCACGACTCGAACTCGACGCGGCGCTGCAATGGAGCAAGACTGCATTCGGCAGCCGCACTGCAGCGCGGCTGAGGCGCCGATTCGAGCAAGCTGGCCAACTGTTGCTCAGGGAGCCGGAGCTCGGCGCCACCTTGGCTGGCCAAGCACGCAAGTTCCCGCTGCGCCAGTTTCCCTACACGCTGGTGTACCGAGTGCAAGGCGAGGTGATCACGGTGATTGCGGTGGCGCATCAGAGCAGGGAGCCGGGGTACTGGGCGAACCGGTGAGCTGCGGCGAGGCGAGTCGGTTATGTCCTGACGAAGCTGCATCAGAAACCATCAATGAATTCCGGCATCAGTCCGTCGAGATCCCCGCGGTCAATCGAACCGTCAGGTCTGACGGCGATCGAGCGGTGCACTTTGGCCGACGAGTGCTGCCCCGACTTGCAGTTGTGCTGCCACCAAATGACCTTCAGCACTTCCATGCTGCCGTCAGGTCGAGCTGACGAGGCATCGTTCTGGAACAACCTGGGCAGAATTGCTTTCAATGTCTCTGCATCTGCGTCGCTGAATCCGGTTCGCTCTGCAAGCTGGGGATTGATGCTGCCGAACGTGACGTAAATGCCGCGGTCAATGCGGTGTTTCATGCCCATCTGATCGGACTGGCGCTTCTCACCGTCGCCCTCCAAGCTGGTGCTCTTCACGATCTGTGTGCTTTCTATATCGATGCGTTCAACGCTGAAAGCAGACTGAATCGTGACCGGACCTCGCACTGGGATCGAGACACCGTCGGAGTCCTGCTCGCTAGCGGCGTCGGCGTCTTCACCTTTGCCTTTCTTGCCTTTCTTCGCTTTGAACGGGAAGACTTGTCCGAAAGCCCGCACGTCGAACCACTCTGCGCATGCTGCTTTGACTGCGCCTTCTCTGCTCTTCATGACATCGGGGGTGAGCACTTTTTCGGCGCGCATGCGCAAGTTCTTGGCGTCATCGACACGACGTTCGTCCGATTGAACAAAAACAGCCTGCCCAGCGCGTGACGTTGCGTCGAGCGTCTCGAAGCGGTCGAGCAGCCGGTCGCGCGCCTTGCGCTTGAGGCAAACGTCGGTGACTTCGCCATGCCCAGCAAAGTCGATGCGCGGGCGATTGCCATTCAATGGGTCACCGTTCGGGTTTGCCTTTGTGACGCGGAAGATGATCGCAAAGTCGATCTTGTTTTTCAGAGTGATCACGTGCTGGTTCCTCGGTTACTCGTCGTTGTCGGAAGTGCTGGTTTCGCCGCCCGCGCCTTCGCCGTTTTGTTTTGGTGGCCGCAGGTCCTGGCGCTGGCAGTGGTAGCCGAGCAGGAACTCACCCGTCAGCGGGCCGTCATCCACATACTCATCGGCTTTGAACATGGCCATGGTGTCGTCGAGCAATTGCTCGCGCTTGAACAGCAAGCCACCGCGTTGGGCACGCAGGCGCGACTTGTACGGTGCGAGTGACGTTTCGATGGTTCGCCAGGTCGAAAACGGCCTGTCCGCGAAGCGCTGCATCAGCCTTGCGGCGCTGGTGTCGCGCTTCTCGCCTGCGGCAAAAAGTGCCGAGCTTTCGATGTTCTCCGCGATGGCCAGCAAGCGGCCGTACAGATAGTCGCGCGTGGTTCGATCTGGCTCCAGTGCCATTTGATAGTTCCTTTCGGTGTGAAAACCTTTGACTAGTGCGCAGGCAATGCCCAGGCACTTCTCCCATTCGCGGCGCTCCCGTTCGTTGGACTTGAATGCGCTGCGGTTGCTAGCGCGACGTGATGTCGCCAGAACGAGATCATTTGGAATCGCTTGCCCGTCAACGATGCACGGCAGCAATCGTTCGACGGTTGATTTGAGGAGCCTGTCATCCACTCGCCTGCCGAATGCTGCTTCGACGATGTCCCTGGGTGCCGGGGCACCGATGAAGTGACTATTGCCAAAACTCTGATGCCACGCCACCTTTGTGTGCCACGCTTCGATTCGGTCGAGAAACTCGGATCCCTTAAGTTCGCGGTAGTACGCGACAGCCAGGCGACCTTTCATGCCGTTCGTGGAATCCAGACCCATGACAACGATGTCGGCGCCGGCGTCAAGCTTTGAGCCATAGCCCGCCAACGATCGCTTCAGCCGAAGGGCAAACGCTTGGGCCGTGTCCGCGGTGCCTGTGCCGGACGGAAGGTTCAACTTCGTCGTCAGCTCCAGCGAGTCCATGAAGGGGTCTGGTATGTCCTCTCCGCCCACCGACCAGCAAACGATGACCTGTTCTGCGTTCTTGTAACTTTGGCGTGAGATCAACCAACGCAGCGCGTTGTGCGCCTTTTGCGTGACATCGAATCCGACTGAGAGCGCTTCTTGTGCATTGTGGAAGCGACCGCGGAATGTGAATCCGTCTTTGTCGTTTGATGCCAGCAACTTCGTGCCGTCGCCAGCATTTCGAAGCCTCTTGGGATGGGTGCTGGCCAGCAACGTGTTCAACGTTCCGGAAACCGCGCAGCTCCCACGCTGCGATTGTTGGCTGGCGTAAAAGCGTTCCCATGCCTGGTGGAGCGATGAATCGGTCCAGGTGTCGGTCAAGGGTTCACCTGGAGCGCTCTCAACAACCCAGCGAATCAGCGCGCCGCCTTGGTCTTTACTGCCATCCTTGGCCGTGAGCTGCTTGAACAGCAGAGGCTCTGGACCAGGGCCGTCCCAACTCGTCAGAAGAATGTCATTGCTGGCGACCAAAAGCTGTTGTTCGACCAGGTCACGAACGACCGTACCTCTTCGCACGTAGTTGAGAACTGCCTGGGCTTTCGGATGCGCATTCTTTGAAGCACACCAACCTTCCAACTGTTTCAAGTAGCCAGGAAAGTAGCTCTTCTTTAGGCCGCCGAAAGCAGCGTAGTCCTTTGCGACGTATTGAACGCTGTCCGCGAGGGCATGGGCAGCTTCGTTCATTGTTCGGCTTGCCGACTTTTCCGTTGCAGGGATGGCCGTTTCTACCTTCGAAACCACTTGCGCTCGCCTGAAGTTTCCCGTGCCGTCGAGCGTGATTTCGAGATGCGCTTGTTGAGGTGTGTGACAGGTGGGCATAAGCCCTCTGATGCCGTCCGCTTCACGCCCTGCACATCGTTCGTAGGTCTCGAACAACCTGAGCAACCAGCTCACGACGAATCTCCCATCTGAACTCCTTCGTCGGCAACGCTGAGCAGGTTCTTGCCGACGCCGAACGGCTTGACGCTCATGGAGCGCACGAACTTCTTGATCATCGAATCGGAGTCGGGCCGCGCAAACTGAATCCGGCCGTTCACCATCGTTGGCTTCCAGAACCGGGCGAGCAGATCGCCGGTGCCTGTCTCGTCTGGGTAGTCGAAGCCGTGGAACATCACGCCGAACGAGAGCTCGCCGGCATCATCATGCGCACCAGCGCCACTTCCGAATTCACACGCTTCGACATAGCCCTGGCAATCTCGCGTTCCCAAAAAGATGTCTTGACGGC
>CADEEN010000202.1:0-3440 GCA_902826345.1 uncultured Burkholderiales bacterium
CCGTGGCAGGGACAGAAGAAGCCGCCGGGCCAGTCGCTGCCGATGTCGGCCGCTCTCAGCTCCGGGCGGAATGTGGGTACGCAACCGAGGTGCGTGCAGACGGCTTCGAGCACGACGATGTCTGTCCTGAGCGAGCGGGACGGGTTGCGCGCGGCCTCGGGCTGCTCGGACCGAAGCGACCGCGGATCAGCCAGCAGCCCGTCGTGCCGGTCGAGTTGGTCGAGTTGGTCGAGCATCGACGGTGAACGCCGCAGCACGAACACCGGCCGGCCGCACCACTCGACGGTCTTGATCGTGCCCGGACCCAAGTCGTCGAGACGCACCTCCACGGGCGCGCCGAGCGCGCGGGCCCGTTCGCTCGGCGCCAGCGACGCCACGAAGGGGACGGCGGTGGCGGCCAGCCCGGCACCGGCCGTGGCTGTCGCACCGGCGAGCCATGCGCGACGGTCGGTGTCGAAGCAGTGATCCAAGGCAACCATCTACGTCAACCGATCGCGCGACGGTTGCGCCACACTGGAATGAATCGCGGCGTGCGTGCAGCCCATTGTTCATAGGTCGGCCCGAAGTGCTGATGCATCTCGGCCTCCTCGCTGGTGGTCAAGCGCCCGTACATCAGGACCAGGACCGGGAACATCGCCAGCGTCAGCAGCGTGGGCCACTGCAGCAGGAAGCCGAGCAGGATCATGACGAACGCGACGTACTGCGGGTGGCGAACGTATTGGTAAGGTCCTGCGGTCGCCAGTTCGTTTCGTCGCTGCGCGTGATAGAGCACGTTCCAGGCGCTGGACAGCAGCCAGAAGCCGCCGCCGAGGAAGGCGTAGCTGGCGAGGTGCAACACACCGAAATGCGGGTCGCCGCTGCTGCCGAGGAGCGTGGACCAGAGGTGGCCTGCGTCGTGCGACAGGATGTCGAGCCCCGGATACCTGGTCTGCAACCAGCCCGACATCAGATAGATCGTCAGCGGGAAGCCGTACATCTCGACGAACAGCGCGACCACGAAGGCCGCGAAAGCGCCGAAGCTGCGCCAATCGCGCGCGTTCTGCGGCTTGAAGAAGCTGAACGCGAAGATCAGGAACACGGCCGAGTTCAGGACGACGAGCGTCCACAGGCCGTAGGCTGGCGCGTCGTGTGTCACGACGGTTCCCCTCGATCGCGCGGCGACGGCCCGGCATCGCCAGGCGGCGCGCCGTGGTGGCCATGGTGGCCGCGGTGCATGAAGACGTGCATCAGCGGGCAGGCCAGCAGGATCACGTAGGGCAACGCGCCCAGGAGGTGCGCCCGGTGTTCGGCCCAGAGGAACCAGCCGGCCACCGCGGCCAGCACGAGCCAGCCGAACGCGAAGCGCGAACGCCAGAAGCTCGGCGCCCGCTCGTCGGATGAAGGATGCGTCATGGCACAGGCCTCCTGTGCTCGCGCGGCGTCACTTCGCCGCAGGCGGTTGCGCCTGCATGCCGTCCATCATCATCTGCATCATGGACTGCATCATCTCCATGCGCTTTTCCATCATCTGCTGACGGTTGGCCATGGATCCCATGCCCATGGCATCGGGCCCCATGCCTCCCATCATGTTCATGCCGTCCTGCATGAGCTTCGTGTGATCGGTCATCAAGGCCTTCCGTTCTTCCGCCGTGCGCGCACGGACCATCTTGTCGTGCATCTCGCGCATCGACTGCATGTGCTTGTCCATCATGGCCATGCGCTCCGCTGCGCTGCCGCCCGGCATCGACGCGGCATGGGCCGGCATCGGGGCGGTCTTTGCGCCGCCGGCGGCGGGAGGGGTCTGGGCGCCGACGGTAAAGGCGGTCAGAAGAGCACAGGCGGCAGTGAGGGCACGGATCGATTTCATGTTGATCTCCAACGTGGGTTGTGGGTTTCGATGAGGGGGCTCGTCGAGGCGCCAGATGGCGTCCGGGACGGGCCTCAAGAAGGGACGACGGCGCGCGCCGGCTGCGTCGCGGCCGTCGATTGCGCAGGCGCTACAGCGTCAGCCGCAGCAACTCGATGGGCAGTTGGCGCGGCGGTCGCCGGCCCTGGTCGCGCATCCACGCCGCGCGCAGCGGGAGGATGGCCACGTCGGGTTGGAGCAGCAGCAGCGGGACGCTGTTGAGGTGCGCCAGCGCCGCAGCGGCGATGGTGCCCGAGCCCGAAGCTGCATTCTTGGTGTCGTCGCAGAACTTGTCGCAACTCGGGTTGACCGCGAGCGGCGCCTGATCGTCAGCGGCCGTACCGGTCGCGTCGGAATGCAGCACCACGCGGGATTGCGCGGTGTCCTGTCCATGGCCGTCATCTGCCAGGCCCGACATCAGGCCGCAGGCATGCGCCACGCTCACGCCGAGCGCAAGCACCGACCCGAGCAGCACGAAGGCGGCCGGGCGGCGAAGTTGGAGGCGGCTGAACAACATGGGCGGCGGTGTCGGTGACAAACGAATGCTGAACGTGGCCAATCCCGCACACACTGATCTGCGTCAATCCATGCGAGGGTCACCGAGGCCAAACCTGCGCCAAGGGTGTGCCACATGCGTGAAACGGGAGCACACTGCCTGAAGGCGAGTGCTTGATCGAACGAAGGGCCCGTTGGTCGCTCGGGACGAGACTTCGATTCATGCGGCACGCCGCCATTGCAGCGGGAGATGACCATGAAGTGGCTCATCAAGAATCGGATCCACGGCACCCCGAGTGCTGTCCTTCATGTCCACGAGCACCGGGCATCGCCCGCTGCCCGGTCGATTTCCCGGGCCTGTCTTGCACTGCTCTGCCTGCTCGTGGCCATGCCTGGCCGGGCCGAGACAGCGCCGAGCTTGACGCACGTTCACGGGCTGGCCTTCAGCGTCGATGGTCAGCGGCTCATGGTGTCCAGTCACGGTGGTCTGGCGACCTACGCGAACGGACGTTGGTCCAGGGCGGCGGCACCCGCGCACGACTACAAGGGGCTCGCCACCACGCACGATGGCCTCTACGGCAGCGGACATCCGGCCTCGGAGTCCGCAGTGCCCGATCCGCTGGGCCTGATGAAGAGTCACGACGGCGGAACGACGTGGCGCCCGCTCGGCCTTGCCGGCGAATCGGACTTCCACACGCTGGCGGCCAGCCATGGCACCAATGCGATCTACGTGGCCAACCGCGAGGCGAACAGCCGCATGGCCGGGCCGGGCCTGTACTTCACGCTGACCGATGGACGGACTTGGCAGCGCGCGGCAGACAAGGGACGCGGCTACATGCTCCACGGGCTGGCGGCGCACCCGATGAACGCAGCCGTGGTCGCCGCCGCCACCGACGACGGGCTGTACGTCTCCCGCGACTGGGCCGACACCTTTGCCTGGCTGGCGGGCGGCAGGGTGGTGATCACCGCGAGATTCACGCTCGACGGCCGTTATCTTTGGTTCAGTTCCTACGCGGACAACAAGCCGGCGCTGGCCAGGGTCGCGTGGGAGTCGGGCGGC
>CADEEN010000202.1:3540-7714 GCA_902826345.1 uncultured Burkholderiales bacterium
GACTTGATCCAGGACAGCACCGCCACGATCTCCTCATCGCTCAGCCGATCCTCGAAAGCCGGCATTGCCGATTCGTAGTTCTTCAGGTTCGCCGCCTTGACGACACCATACTTGGTGATGCGGAACAGCACCTCGTCGGGGTGGTGCCACGTATGCCCGCTGGCATCGTGCGGTGGTGCGGGCAGTCGTCCATCGGCGCCGCGCTCGCGCCAGTTCGGCTGTCCTTCAAGGCGTTGTCCGTGACAGGCGGCGCACTGCGCCGCATAGACCTTCTGACCGAGCGCCAGCAGTCGCGCGTCCTCGGGGCGCAAGAGGCGGTTCGAGCGTGTTTCGGCAGGCCAGATCATCGCCACGACGACGGCGATGACCGCCACTGCGGCTGCGCCGACCGCGAGCAGACCCCAACGTCTGGACATCACATCAGCCCCCTTCTTTGTCTTGTCGGCCTCGTTGTGACTCACTTGGGATGGTGTTCCGCGCCAGCACCCCCCGGATCAACTGGACGGTGTCCGGATGGTCCCATGTGGCAGGACCCAGTTTGCGGCCGAGCTCTCGGCCATCCCGATCGACAAGCAGTGTCAGCGGCACGCCACCAACGCCGAAGCGCGTTCGCGCATCGCCGGATGCGTCGACATAGGGGCGCAGGTGCCGTATCCCTGCGCTGGCCAGGAACGCCCGCACCACGGGCATGCCGCCCTCGTCGATCGACAGCGCGACCACCTCGAAGTGCGGCCCGCCCAGCGTGGCCTGAAGCCGATCGAGTGTCGGCATCTCCTCGCGGCAAGGCGGGCACCACGTTGCCCAGACATTGAGCAACACGACCTTGCCCTGGAAGGCAGCCAGGCTCGTCGGTGCACCCTGCGGGTCTGCAAACGTCACATCAGGCAGGTCCCGCGGCGCAGGGTGCAGCCTCATTTCGGGCGCTGACGGCGTTGCCTCGCGCGCTCGACGGACGATCGCCGGCACCATGGCGAACAGCCCTGCCACGATGGCCAGTGCGAGCCAGGCGCGCCGGTTCGCAACAGCGCGAGCCGCGGGGTCAGGGGCGGCTCGGCTCATCTTGAACCTTCGGTCTGGGTCCGCCGCCATGACCTCAATGCCCTGGTGGCTCGACGCTGGAAGCCCACCCCGACCGCTGAGGCGCTACGCTGTCGTCGAACCGAACCTGCACCTGGTGAGCGGCGCCCGCACGCCGTGCAGGCCCGACATGCCGCCGCGAGATCACCGTGCCCCCATTGTCGCAACGCTTCGATCGGCTGGACGCCTTGCGCGGCGCGGCGATGCTGTGGATGGGCACATACCACTTGTTCTTCGACCTGAACCACTTTCGCTTCATCCGTCAGGACTTCTACACCGATCCCTTCTGGACGACGCAGCGCACCATCATCCTCTCGACCTTCCTGTTCTGTGTCGGCTTCGGGCAGGCCGTGGCCCGGCAACGCGGACAAGACGGGCCGCGCTTCTGGAAGCGCTGGATGCAGGTGGCGGGCTGCGCCCTGTTGGTCAGCATCGGGTCGTGGCTGATGTTTCCGCGCAGCTTCATCAGCTTCGGCGTGCTGCACGCGATCGCGATCATGCTGATCGTCCTGCGGTTCACGGGACACTGGGGCCGAGGCTTGTGGCTCGCGGGCGCCGTCGCGCTCGTGCTGCCGCTGCTCGTACAGGATCCGCTCTTCGACACGCGCCTGACGAACTGGACAGGCTTGGTCACGCGCAAACCCGTGACCGAAGACTACGTGCCGCTGCTGCCGTGGATCGGTGTTGCCTGGTGGGGACTGGCGGCCGGCCAGTCGGTACTGGCGAGATCCCCATCGCTGGCCGCCGGCACCATCCCCGGGGCCCTGCGTCCGCTGGCCGTGCTGGGGCGCTGGAGCCTGAGCTTCTACATGCTGCACCAGCCGCTGCTGATCGGAGCGCTGATGCTCTGGATGCACGTCACCCGCTGACGACGGCTCGAACTCGCCGCTCGACTGTCTCGGCCCGCTCACCAGGTCATCGTCCTTCCTTGCGCCTGACCAACTCGAAGAACAGGACGATGAGCGCACGGGCAAGCGGCTGCCGCTCGTTCGCGCGGCAATGGGCGTTCAGCCAAACGAACACCTCCTCGCGCGACGAGAGCATCGACAAGGGCTCCGCCGGCACCTTGTGCTCGGCGTTCCAGACGAGGTTCATGCCCGACAGATAGCCCACCGCCCAGTCCTTCAGTTGCGGCCCGCTGGACGAGAGCCACATGCGGCAGTCGGGCTCGCGCACCGCATCCCCCGCTTGAGCCGTCGGCAGGAGGAACAGGCATCCCGCCAGCACAGCAGCGGCCCCAACCAGCCAGCGCGATATGCCCATCGTCGTCACGGCTCCTGTCGCATGTAGACAAGACCATCAACCGCGGCGGACCGTTGGATGGGTCAACCGCTGCATGTCTTGACCCGTCAGCGGCTCGCAGGTTCCGAGCGGGCGCCCGCGAGCACCGCGTGGAGAGCTTCACCTTCGCCTGCGCTTCTTCGCTTGCCGTGCCGCCGACCTCTGAACGGGCGGCGCACCCCGGCGACGCCTCTCGCGCCACTTGATGAAGAGGAACAGCCCGGCGAAGAACACGGCACTGACCAGTGCACCGACGATGACGATCGTCAATATCTCGCGCGGCTGGCCGACAAGGTTTCGGAGTTCGTGGGCCATCCCTGCCGTTGATCAACTCTAGGGCATCACCTTCAGTTCGGTGACGGTGAATTTCCCGGCGTCGTTGACCGCCTTGAAGCGAACCTTGTCGCCGGCCTTGACGCTGTCGAGCATGGCCTTGTCCTTGACAACGAACACCATCGTCATCGCAGGCATGTCCAGCGACTTGATCTCGCCATGCTTGAGCGTGACCTTGCTCGTCTCCTTGTCGACCTTGCGCACTTCGCCCTCGGCCGTATCGCCCGCGGCACTTGCGGCGGACGTCTGTGCCAGGCGTTCGTCTGCCTGTTGTTGGGCCAGCGCCGGGGTGGCCAATGCAATCGCCAGCACGAGGGTTGTGATCGTTTGCTTCATCATGTTTACCTTTCGGGGTCATCGATAGGAACTGAACACGCTAGTGCTGCCGTTCTTGGCAATCAGCAGCACTTGGTATGAATCGCGGCGGCCGCCGTACGCGGGACCGTCCATGCCGGGTGAGCCGACGGGCATGCCCGGCACGGCAAGGCCGATCGCGACCGGCCGGGCTTTCAGCAGCCTTTGCACGTCGCCAGCCGGCACGTGGCCTTCAAGCGCATAGCCGGCGACGAGTGCCGTGTGACACGAGCCCAACGCGACGGGAATCCCGAGGCGTCCCCTCATGCCGGTGTTGCCCTCGTCGTGGGCGCTCACGCGGAAGCCGTTTGCCTCCAGGTGCGCGACCCACTCCTTGCAGCAACCGCAGCTTGGGCTCTTCCACACCTCCACCAGCGGCGCATCGGTCCCGGCCAACGCCGTACCCGACGCGACGACAGCGGCCAAGGTCGCCCACGCCGTGACAAGGCGGCGACTCGGGTTCATGCGGTGCGCACGGCGATCGCGCCGACCATGCCGGCCATGTAGTGACCAGCAATCAGGCAAGCGAACTCGAACTCGCCAGACCGGTTGAACGTCCAGATGATCTCCGTCGTCTTGCCCGCGGGCACATGCGCCATGTACGGCTCGTCGTGTTCCATGCCGGGGAACTTCATCATCAGCGCGGCATGGGCCTCGTTCTCTTTCTTCGTGCCAATGACGAATTCGTGCATCACTTTCCCGTCGTTGCGGTTCACGAAGCGGATCGTCTCGCCTTGGCGAACATCAATGCGATCCGGCACGAAGCGCATCGTGTCGAGCATCTTGACTTCCACGGTCCGTGTCACGGCCTTGGCGTCGCCAGCGATGCCCCACTCCTTCTGCTCCTTCTTCACGGCGCCCTTGCTGGCGTGCGGCTTGTCGGTATGAGCCAGGGTGGTCTTGGTGACGATCAACAGGCCCGCGCCGAACGCGGCGCCGAGCATCTTGCGCTTGCTGTGCTGCTTCAATTTTCAGTTCCTTTGGAGAAAGTGCCGACGGCGAGGTAGCTGGTGCCGGCGTGCCAGGTGCCGACGAGCTTGAACTCGCGGCTCACTGCCTCGAGGCGCGCCCATGGCGCCGCAAGACCGTGAAAGGTGGTGAGGTAGCGCCGAGCGCGCCACATCACGAA